>CAINUX010000015.1 GCA_903853895.1 uncultured beta proteobacterium
CGAGTTGCTCGCCGTCGATGCTCGAATTGAATTCGGGGAACTTCTTTAGCGCAGCGACGCAGGCCTTAATCAGGAAGGCCAGCATCGTTACCTTGATGCCGCTCTTTTCATTCTCCTTGTTGGTGGAGACGCGGAAGGCTTCCAGGTCGGTGATATCGGCGTCGTCATGGTTGGTGACGGCCGGAATCATGATGGCGTTGCGCAGCAGGTTGGCGCCGCTGATTTTCTTGATGCGGCTGAGTTCCTTGCGTTCGATAGGACCGAACTTGGCAAAGTCCACCTTGGGCCAGGGGATCAGGCCCAGAGCCGCGCCATCGCCACCACCGGCAGCCTTGTTCTGCGCCGCACCGGCCAGGGTCTGGACGGCGCCGCTCATCACCGAGCGGGTGAAGGACTGCACGTCGTCTTCGGTGATGCGGCCTTTGAGACCGCTGCCTTTGACTTCTGTCAGCGGCACGCCCAGTTCACGGGCAAACTTGCGCACGGAGGGCGACGCATGGGGCAAGCCCAGCGGCGCGTTGGTGGGGTTGTGGGCGGGCAAGGCTGCAGCGGGTGCGGTTGCTGCCGGCGCAGATGCTACAGAAACCGGAGCAACTTGTTCAGCAGCGACGAGGGCTGGAGCTGGATTGGCCCCAGGTGCCGCGGCTGCAGGAGCTGCTGCGACCGCTGCAGGCGCGGCAGCAGCACCCTCGCCTTCCAGTGTCACAACCAGAGAACCCTGCTTAACCTTGTCGCCCAGCTTGACCTTGATCTCCTTGACCACCCCTGCGTGACTGGACGGGATTTCCATGGAGGCCTTGTCGGACTCCACGGTGATCAGCGACTGCTCGGCCTTGACCGTGTCGCCGACCTTGACCATCAGTTCAATGACGGTGACTTCATCAAAGTCGCCAATATCGGGGACTTGAATATCGATAGTTGCCATGTTGTGTGTCTCCCGGATTACGCGTACAGCGGGTTGATCTTGTCGGTCTTGATGCCGTATTTGGCAATCGCTTCCACGACCTTGCTTACGGGCACGGTGCCCTCTTCGCTCAGCGCCTTCAGGGCGGCAACCACGATGAAATGGCGGTTCACCTCGAAGTGCTCGCGCAGCTTGCTGCGGAAATCGCTGCGACCATAGCCGTCGGTGCCCAGCACCTTGTAGGTACGGCCCTTGGGGATGAAAGGGCGAATCTGCTCAGCATAGGCCTTCATATAGTCGGTGGAGGCGACCACCGGGCCGGTGTGCTTTTCCAGTTGCTGCGCGACGAAAGACACACGCGGCGCATCGGCCGGGTGTAGCAGATTAAAGCGCTCGCAGTCCTGGCCTTCGCGGGTGAGTTCGTTGAAGCTTGGGCAGCTCCAGACGTTGGCCGCAACGCCCCAATCCTTCTCCAGCAGTTCCTGAGCGGCGATCGATTCGCGCAGGATGGTGCCCGAGCCCAGCAACTGCACGCGTGGGGTCAGCTTGGCGCCCTCTTTGCACAGGTACATGCCCTTGATGATCTGCTCTTCGGTACCAGCGGTCAGGCCGGGCATGGCGTAGTTTTCGTTCAGCAGCGTGATGTAGTAGTAGACGTTGTCCTGCTTCTCCACCATGCGCTTCAAGCCATGGTGCAGGATGACGCCCACTTCGTGCGCAAAGGTCGGGTCGTAGCTGATGCAATTCGGGATGGTGCCGGCCATGATGTGGCTGTGACCGTCTTCGTGCTGCAGACCCTCGCCATTGAGCGTGGTGCGTCCTGAAGTACCGCCCAACAGGAAGCCGCGCGCCTGCATGTCACCCGCCGCCCAGGCCAGGTCGCCAATGCGCTGGAAGCCGAACATGGAGTAGTACACGTAGAACGGCACCATGATGCGGTTGCTGGTGCTGTAGCTGGTGGC
>CAINUX010000016.1 GCA_903853895.1 uncultured beta proteobacterium
ACACCGTGGCAGCACAAGGCGGCATCGGTGCCTCCTTGGGCAACATGAACGACGACAACTGGCACTATCACTTCTATGACACCGTCAAGGGCTCCGACTGGCTCGGCGACCAGGACGCTATCGAGTTCATGTGCCGTGAAGCTCCGAAGGTTGTGTACGACCTGGAACATATGGGCATGCCTTTCGACCGCAACCCTGACGGCACCATTTACCAGCGCCCCTTCGGTGGCCACACCGCCAACTACGGCGAAAAAGCTGTGGAACGCGCTTGCGCTGCCGCTGACCGTACCGGTCACGCAATGTTGCACACGCTGTACCAGCAGAACGTGGCAGCCAAGACCAGCTTCTTCGTAGAGTGGATGGCTCTGGACCTGATCCGTGACGCCGAAGGCGACGTGGTCGGCGTTACTGCACTCGAAATGGAAACCGGCGATCTGCATGTACTGCACGCCAAGACAGTGCTGCTGGCCACCGGCGGTGCAGGCCGCATCTTCGCAGCCTCCACCAATGCCTTCATCAACACCGGTGACGGCTTGGGCATGGCAGCCCGGGCCGGCATTCCGCTGGAAGACATGGAGTTCTGGCAATTCCACCCCACCGGTGTCGCGGGAGCTGGAGTGTTGCTGACCGAAGGTTGCCGTGGCGAAGGCGCCATTTTGCTCAACAGCAATGGCGAACGCTTCATGGAGCGTTACGCCCCGACCTTGAAGGACCTTGCTCCGCGTGACTTCGTGTCGCGCTCCATGGACCAGGAAATCAAGGAAGGCCGTGGCTGCGGTCCCAACAAAGACTACGTGCTGCTCAAGCTCGACCACCTGGGCGCAGAGACCATCCACAAACGCTTGCCGTCGGTGTACGAAATTGGCGTGAATTTCGCCAATGTGGACATCACGCGCGAACCCATTCCAGTCGTGCCCACCATCCACTACCAGATGGGTGGTATCCCCACCAATGTGAATGGCCAGGTCGTCGTTCCCAAGGGTGATGTGCACAACGCCGTCGTCAATGGCCTGTATGCGGTCGGCGAATGCTCCTGCGTCAGCGTGCACGGCGCCAACCGGCTGGGCACCAATTCATTGCTGGACCTGCTGGTGTTCGGACGCGCTGCCGGCAACCACATTGTGGACTTCGCCAGCAAAACCAAGGCCCACAAACCGTTGCCCGCCGACGCAGCCGACCGCACCATTGCGCGTCTGGCTCGCCTGGACAATTCCACCACCGGCGAATACGCACAAAATGTGGCGGATGACCTGCGCGCCAGCATGCAATTGCACGCCGGAGTGTTCCGTACCCAGAAGAGCATGGATGAAGGCGTGGTCAAGATCGCCGAGCTGCGCGAACGTGTCAATGCGATCACCTTGAAGGACAAATCCAGGGTCTTCAACACTGCACGGATCGAAGCCCTGGAAGTGGACAACCTGATCGAAGCGGCCCAGGCCACCATCGTGTCGGCGGCAGCACGCCATGAGAGCCGTGGTGCCCACACGGTGGACGACTACAACGATACGCCCGAGCACCCGAATGGCCGTAACGATACCGATTGGCACAAGCACACGCTGTGGCACAGCGAGAGCAATTCGCTGAGCTACAAGCCGGTACAAATGAAGCCCTTGACGGTTGAATCCGTGCCCCTCAAAGTTCGTACATTCTGAGAGATTGAGGAACATCTATGACCAAACGCACTTTCTCCATCTACCGCTACGATCCGGACAAGGACGCCAAGCCCTACATGCAGGACATCGAAGTGGAACTCGATGGCAATGAGCGCATGCTGCTTGACGCCCTGATGAAACTCAAGGCCATTGACCCTTCCATCTCGTTCCGGCGCTCCTGCCGCGAGGGCGTATGCGGTTCGGACGCCATGAATATCAATGGCAAGAATGGCCTGGCCTGCCTGACCAATATGCTGACGCTGCCCGGCAAGATCGTCCTGAAGCCCCTGCCCGGTCTGCCCGTCATCCGCGACCTGATCGTCGACATGACACAGTTCTTCAAGCAGTACAACTCGATCAAGCCGTACCTGATCAACGACACGGTGCCGCCTGAAAAAGAACGTCTGCAGAGCCCGGAAGAGCGTGAAGAGCTCAACGGCCTGTATGAATGCATTTTGTGCGCGAGCTGCTCCACCAGCTGCCCCAGCTTTTGGTGGAACCCCGACAAGTTCGTGGGTCCGGCCGGTCTGTTGCAAGCCTACCGCTTTCTCGCTGATAGCCGCGACCAGGCCACCGGCGAGCGCCTGGACAACCTGGAAGACCCGTACCGCCTGTTCCGCTGCCACACCATCATGAATTGTGTGGACGTGTGCCCCAAGGGGCTGAACCCCACCAAAGCGATTGGCAAGATCAAGGAAATGATGGTGATGCGTACGGTCTGATGGATATGCCTGAAGTCGACGATGAACTGCTGGATGAACGGGCTTTAAGCAAGCTGAGGTGGCGGTGCCGCCGTGGACTGCTAGAGAACGATTTGTTCATTGAGCGGTTTTTCAAGAGTTTCAGCGAATTGCTGACGGTGCGACAAGCCCATGCCTTGGGTTTACTGATGGACTTGAGCGACAACGATTTGCTAGACGTGCAATTGGCACGGAAATCGCTGGCGCAGGTATCTGAGCCGCTGGATCGCGAAGATGTGCACGAAGTTTTGAGTATGTTGAGAAAAAACTGTTGAAAGGTTGAAAATGAAACTAGCTGACAACAAAGCCACGCTGTCCTTCAGCAATGGCAGCCCCAGTGTTGAGTTGCCTGTGTACCAGGGCAGTGTCGGACCCGATGTGGTCGACATTCGCAAGCTGTACGCACAAACCGGCATGTTCACGTACGACCCCGGCTTCCTGTCGACGGCGTCGTGCCAGTCCGCCATTACCTACATCGATGGTGACAAGGGCGAGTTGCTGTACCGCGGCTACCCGATTGAGCAGTTGGCAACCAACTGCGATTTCATGGAAACCTGCCACCTCTTGCTGTATGGCAACCTGCCCAATGCAGCGGGCAAAACCGAATTCACCAAGCGCGTGGCCAACCACACCATGGTCAACGAGCAGATGCAGTTCTTCCTGCGTGGCTTCCGCCGCGATGCACACCCCATGGCCATCATGACCGGTCTGGTGGGTGCATTGTCGGCCTTCTACCATGACAGCACCGACATCAACAATCCCGAGCACCGCGAAGTGTCCGCGATTCGTTTGATCGCGAAGATGCCTACGCTGGTAGCAATGGCCTACAAGTACAGCGCCGGTCAGCCTTACATGTACCCCAAGAACAACCTGAGCTACGCTGGTAACTTCTTGCACATGATGTTCGCCACGCCCTGCGAGGAATATGTCGTCAACCCCGTGATCGAACGCGCGCTTGACCGTATCTTTGTACTCCACGCCGACCACGAGCAAAACGCGTCCACCTCCACCGTGCGTCTGTGCGGCAGCTCTGGCACCAACCCCTTCGCCGCCATTGCGGCCGGTGTGGCGTGCCTTTGGGGCCCAGCCCACGGCGGCGCCAACGAGGCTTGCCTGAACATGCTGGAAGACATCCAGAGAATGGGCGGCATCTCCAAGGTTGGTCAGTTCATGGAACAGGTCAAGGACAAGAACTCGGGCGTCAAGCTGATGGGTTTTGGTCACCGGGTGTACAAGAACTACGACCCACGTGCCAAGCTCATGCAAGAGACTTGCAAGGAAGTTCTGGCCGCCCTGGGTCTGGAAAACGATCCTCTATTCAAGCTGGCCATGGCCTTGGAGAAAATCGCACTGGAAGACGAGTATTTTGTTTCGCGCAAGCTCTACCCCAACGTGGACTTCTATTCTGGAATCGTTCAACGTGCCATCGGCATTCCAGTTGGATTGTTTACCGCAGTCTTCGCACTGGCACGCACCGTTGGCTGGATTGCCCAACTCAACGAAATGATTGGCGACCCCGAATACAAGATTGGCCGCCCGCGCCAGTTGTTCACCGGGTCGGTTCGCCGCGACGTGCTCCCAATCGCCCAGCGATAGTCGACATTCGCATCAAGCAACAAAAAGCCCGCTCTGGCGGGCTTTTTGTTGCTTATCTGACCCGTCCTGAAATGAGTTGACACCTTTTCTGCTCAGAAAGGGCGAGTCAAATGGAATCAGGCATCAAGCGCACCCAGCGCGACTACACGTTGGCTTTTAAGCTCAGTGTTGTTGATCAAATAGAAAAAGGCGACCTCT
>CAINUX010000017.1 GCA_903853895.1 uncultured beta proteobacterium
AGACCGTTCCACCACTCGCCGAATTCGTCTGTGTACTCAACATCCCAAATCATGCGACAAGTATAGCCTCCATGGAATATTCCGTCAATGGAATAAAGCAGAGCTACAAGAACGCGCCATCATGCCTATCCCTCTATGACCGCGCCGCAAACGCATCCCCCATCTGCCTAGCCCGTTTGACCTCATCGGTGTGTAGGTAGATCGACGTTGTAGCCACCGACGCGTGGCGCAAATTGTCGCGCACGGTGGTCAGTTCGGCACCGCGCGCCAGTGCATGCGTGGCATGCGTGTGGCGCATCCAATGCGGACTGGCTTTGCGCAGCTTTTCCGCAGTGGCCGGCGCCTCCTTTTCGATTGCGGTCGCCACCGTAGTGAAGAAACGCTTCATGAGGCTCCATACTCTGGTGGCGGTGATGCTCGATTTGCCGTCTGGGTCGCCCAGGTCGGCAATCAAGGGGGTGGAAGGCTTCCAATGCGCTGGCGTAATGGGCAAACCCCGTTGCATAAGCGAGTGGTCCAAAGCTGATCGCACCAGCGGCGGCAGTGCAACCTTGCCCGACTTACTGCCCTTTCCGACCAATTTGATCCAGTGGTCCCCATGCGCATCGACTTCGATTTGTCCCAGCTTGGCGTCGACCAGCTCGCTGACCCGAAGTCCCGTGGCGTATGCAAAATCCAGCACGAAACGTAAACGCTGCGCCGCCGGTACCTTCCAACCATAAGACCACTCCAGCCCATCGGCGACCGCACGGATAATGGCCCACTCGCCTTCAGAGAACACCCGCCCTGTATCCATCGGTGCGGCATGCGATGCACCACGCACTTTGACCCCAGAGAATGGGTTAGCCAGTACGTAGCGTTGTTCCATAAGCCAGCGAAACATGGCGCCGACGACGGCCAGGGCATAGGCCACGGAGCGCGGTGCCAAGCCGCCCACAAATGGCTTCCAATCCGGAGACGTTCGGGCCTGCGGCGGGCCAATCCACCGTCTGGCCGGTGTCGGGCGGCGAAGAAAGGCCCGGTAGGCAATGGCATCTTCGGTGTTAAGGGACGACAATGCTTTGCCGCGCTCAACAATGGCCCAAAGGATCAATCGCTCTGCCTCTTTTCTGTAAGCGCGCTGGGTGGCAGCCGACTCGTGCAAGGACAACCAAGCCTGGACAGCTTCGTAGTCATTTGCAGAATTCAGTGTGCAACTCTCAGGTGGCGCCCGAAAGGTCCCACGGGAACCATCTACATCACCGGGAACCACGAGCATCTCCCAGGGCCGCACGTCCTGCTGTGCATTGCGAACGATCAGGGCACGAGCGCGCTCAACAAGCTGCGGATGCTGGGCAAAGAAGGCCTCGATCTGCCGGGCACCAGTCACTCCAAGCCCAGGTACGGCCACCCACCAGCGCCGCCGGCGCGGCACCCGCACAGTCAAGTCGGCAAGGGTGTTGATGCCATGGGCTTTCAAGGACCGCACCGAGCGCTCAGACAGCCACAAACCGATATCGTCGGTGATTTGCGGCGCTGGTGGGGTAATGCTGCGCAGCAATTCAATCGCAGCAACAGCCGTGCGGCTGTGCGAGATACGTTCCGATTCGGGATGCTCAAAGGCACTGGCAAGATCCTCGCGTCTACGAAGCCTTGCAAGGGTCGCCAGCTTCCTGCGGATGTTCCCTATTTGAGATCGTGAAGACTGCCCCGAAAGCCGTTGGTCATCCAGATACTGGTCAACCGCATCCCGCGTGGACATTCCTGAGTACCATGCGCGCAGGGCGGCAAGCTCAACCGTTCCCGGAAATCCATCGATTTCTGGGCTAATTGCTTTTGCAGACTTGACTACCGCGTACTTTCGCATTTATCGAGTTTATGACTAAATTGAATCTAGCGTGGTAATAACCCTTATCTCGCTAGCACTCATTTTGAGCACCTACCCCGAGACCAACTGCGGGCACTCCCCCCTCAAAAAGCTGCTTAAATTTCGGTAATGTTCGGCATCTGGTTGGATTGGCGGGGGCGATTTTGACGCTGATCCAGGTGCCTGTTTGGAAAGCGAAACAGCAAGAACCCTCGTCGCGGCTAACGGGTGGTTGGATGTGGTGCCTCCAAGGATGGCACCACATTGTTCACGCACAGCTTGAGTGCCCGCTTCGGAGAAAAATAGCCGTCAGCTAGAGACTCACTCCCGACCTTCAACTTATTGATCGGCTCGCTCCAAAGCGGGCGGTCGCCGCAGCAGGTCGAACGACAGCAACGTGGCTCCAATTTCAGCACTCCTAGCACCCGCGAATGGCCAGGTCCTGATATTGAGAAAAGTCGACCCATTGCGGCCATAGGGCGAACGCAATAGAACAACGCGGACATTGCAGGCTGACGATCAGCATTCGGCTCACGAAGTTTAGAGGTCCTTGGCGAAATCCTTTGTACTGC
>CAINUX010000018.1 GCA_903853895.1 uncultured beta proteobacterium
GTGCACATGTTCGGTGAAGGTACCGCCAGGCACGCGCCGCACAAAGAATTCGACCATCCCCTGGTTGTCGGTCGGCGTAGCGAAGGAATAGCTGCGCGTGACGCCCGGCAGCGATTCCATGCTGATCTGCGCAAACTGCCCGGGCTTATAGTGCAAGGGTACTTCAAGCTGCAGGCGCAGCCGCTGGATGTCATGCGTCAGCACCTCCTGTGCCACCACCGTGGCGGTGCACTCCTGCACCATCAGTGCCTTGGTCTGCTCCACTTCAATGCGCACCGGCCCAATCGGCACGCTTTGGCAAGCCAGGATGGTGCGCTGTGCCAGCTCTTCTTCGGAGAGCAGATAGCTCGACTCCGTGAGCTCGCGAACCTGCCCTTCAACGAGGCGGCACTTGCAAGTGGCACAGCCCCCCACACGGCAACTGTGCGGAAAGTCGACACCTTCGCGCAATGCGGCGGTCAATAGGGTTTCGCCCGCAAGCACCCGTATGGGTTGTGCGTTGATGGTGGCGGTTGTACCCGCCGAATTGGAACTCCATCCGAACATGCTGTCTCCTGGTGGTTTGGGCGCTTTGCACCTCTGCCCCGCATCGTAGGCATGTGTAGTCGATTGCAAAAGGTTAGACTTTGCCAATCACAGGTCATTTTCTGCCACATTGCCACCCATGCCCGCCTCCACAGCCCCACCGGACACGCGTGACATCCAGGTACCCGCCCTGTACCTGCGCACCCTGATCGAGTTGACACAGGAAATGGGCTACGAGTCCCGCCCCTGGCTGCAAGCAGCCGGAATAGAACAGGAGCAACTCACCCAACCCACGGTGTCTTTGAGTACCAAGCGCTATGTGGCGTTGGTGCGTGCAGCAGTGATGCACACCAAAGAGCCTGCGCTGGGCCTGCTCGTTGGCCGACGCCTGCGTATGAATACCCACGGCACGCTGGCATTTGCACTGATGAACAGCGCCAGCCTGCGCCAGGCCATTGCGCTGCTGGAGCGCTTTCTGCCTGTGCGCACCAATTTGCTCACCGTTTGCTTTGCTGACAGCGCGACCATGCCGCAGTTGCAGTTCGCCCCGGCCGCCGATCTGGACGTGGCAGAGCTGCTGATACTGGAAACCGTCATGCTGGCCGTGCGCAATGTGTTCGACTACCTGGCTCCCGGTGCACAAGCCGTTCAGGCTGTCGAATTCACAGCCCCTGTGACACCCTACCAAGGTCTGGCCCAGGAACTGTTTGCCTGCCCGGTGCGCTATGGCGCTGTATGCAACGCACTGTGCCTGAACCCGCAAACGATGGACATGCCCCTGTCCACCGCCGACGCCCAGGCACTGGAAAACGCCGCCGCCCTGTGCCAGGCCGAACTGGACAAAATTACCCGACAGGAGTCACTGACTGCCCGCATACAACGCAGCCTGCTGGTGACCAGTGGCGCCCTTCCATCGCTGCAGACCGGCGCCCGCATGTTGCACATGGCGCCGCGCACCCTGCACCGCCGACTGGAGGCTGAAGGCACGAGCTACCGCGCCATCGTGGACCAGGTACGCCACAGCTTGGCACTGCAGCATCTGAAGAACAACCATATCAGTCTGCAAGAAATTGCGTTCCGTCTGGGCTACACCGACCAGGCAAATTTTCGGCGCGCTTTCAAGCGATGGGAGGGCGTGGCGCCGCAAACCATGCGCAACCAAACCAAACCGTGAGTGCGCTCAGATCAATCCACCTTTGCGCCAGTCGCCTTGACCACACCCTGGTACTTGGCCAGTTCACTCTTCATCAAGGCACCAAACTGCTCAGGCGTCGACGGAACCGGTTCCGCCAGCAGACCGGCAAAACGCGCCTGTGCTTCGGGGGAATTCAGCGCGGCCACAAAAGCAGTGTTGAGTTTGGCAATCACATCCGTGGGCGTGCCGGCAGGCGCCACCAGGCCCCACCAGGTGTCGATCGCAAAGCCCTTGAGCGTGTCGGCCACGGGTGGCGCATCAGGCAGCGCCGGCGAGCGTGCCAGCGTGGTCACGGCCAGCGCCTTGAGCTTGCCGGACTTGATGCCGGGCGCTGCCGTGGCCAGGTTGTCAAAGTTGTAGTCCACCTGGCCGCTTTGCAGCGCAAACTGCGCCGGGTTGCCGCCGTTATAGGGAATGTGCACGGCAAAGATGCCGGCCTGTGCCTTGAACATTTCACCCGCCAGATGGCCAGCGCTGCCATTGCCACCGCTGCCGTAATTCAGTTTGGCCGGATTGACTTTGGCGTAAGCGATGAGGTCCTTCACGCTGTTGATGTTCAGGCGCTTGGCTGCGTCGGCATTCATCACCAGCACATTGGGCACCCGCACCATCTGGGTGATCGGGGCGAAATCGGTGGCCGCGTTGTACGGCATCTTGGCAAACAGCCAGGGGTTGACGGCATGTGTTGCAGTGGCGGCAATGCCAATGGTCAGGCCATCCGGCGTGGCTTTGGCCACCGCATCGGCACCGATGTTGCCACCAGCACCGGGCTTGTTGTCCACAATGACGGGGCCCAGGCTGTCCTTGACGCGCTCGGCCAGCACGCGGGCCGTCACGTCCAGCGGGCCACCGGCCGCGTAGGGCACGATGAGTCGGATCGGCCGGGTCTGCGCCCAGGCACCGGACACGCTTGAAAGGATGGCTGCTGCTGCCACGGCGGAGAGGATGAGGGTTCTGCGGTTCATGCCGCCATTGTGCCTCTATCATGGACACCACACCATGAACCTGACCATCCAGAATCTGAGTAAGCATTACGGCGACACGCCCGTGTTCAGCAACGTCTCACTGACGGTGGAGCCCGGTGAGTTTGTGGCCATCGTCGGCGAGTCGGGCGTCGGCAAATCCACCTTACTGAACTGCATGGCCGGCCTGGACCAGTGGGACAGCGGCACCGTGCACCTGGATGGCACCGACATCGGCCAGCTGGACGACGACGCGCGTGCGCTGTTGCGCCGCCAAAAAGTGGGCTTTGTGTTCCAGGCCTTTCACGTATTGGGCCATCTGGACGTGACACAAAACGTGGGGCTGCCGCTGTTGTTGCTGGGTACGCCCGACGACGACCGGGTTCAAGCGATGTTACAGGCCGTGGGGCTGGAAGGCATGGGCGCACGCCTGCCGCAACAACTCAGCGGCGGCCAGCTGCAACGGGTGGCCATTGCCCGCGCATTGGTGCACCGCCCCACCCTGTTACTGGCCGACGAACCCACCGGCAATCTGGACCCCACCACCGCGGCAAAGGTGATGGAAGCTCTGGTGGCGCAGACACGCGCGCATGGCACATCGCTCGTGCTGGTGACCCATTCCGAAGCTGCCACAGCCCGGGCCGACCGAGTCCTCCATCTTCAAATGGACGGAATAGCACCACATTGACGACAACCGGCTACTGCGCCGCTGCGCAATGATGAGGGTGACTTTTTCATTCATTCATGCCAAACTAATCGCCACCAAATTGTTGGATCAAATTCGCGGATATCCCAAAGCGGGTTGGATGTCGGCGGGTCGGCTCTAGCATACGACGTCCTTTTCAACGCAAAGATAGCCATGCTCAATAACTTCAAAATCGGAACTCGACTTGCTGGCGCCTTTCTGGCCCTGATCCTGATGCTTCTGGGGCTCGCTTTTACAGGCTGGACAGCCAATGGAAAAATGTTCTCGGTGACCGTCGACATGTACGACGACAGTATTGTGCCCATGGGGCACATAGCCGACGTGCAGTACCTCTCCAGCCGTAATCGCATTTTGGTGATGGACATGTTGCTCAACCCTGATCCGGCAAACATCACCAAACGCTCGGCCGAAATGGGTAAAAACGCCACGACGATTGACGCGACCTTAAAGAGCTTTATGGCCACGGACCTGGCACCGGAAGAGAAAGCATTGATTGCTGAAATAGCGCCTGCGCTGGCAGCCTACCGGAACGAAGGTTTGGATCCGGCAAAGGAAGCGCTGCTGGCAGGTAAACCGGAGGATGCAACGGCCATCTACAAGACGAAAATCAGTCCGCTGGCGCCGAAGTTCTTTGATCCTCTGGGAAAACTGATGGACCTTCAGGTTGCGATGTCGAAAGAAGACATTGGCAATGCAACCAAGGCCAACGACTCCACAAAGACCGTCATCTTGGTCGTCACGCTGGTGGCCTTGTTGCTCGCGGGGGTGTTGGCTGTGTTGATTACCCGATCCGTTACTCGTCCCATCGCTGAGGCGGTTGAGTTTGCCCGAACCATTGCAGACGGTGACCTTACGTCACGCATGGCCCACGAAAGCCACGATGAACTGGGAAAACTGGTCCAGGCGCTGGAATCCATGCAGGCGAACCTGGTCAAGGTTGTCAGCAATGTGCGCCAAGGCTCAGAGGGCGTAGCCACCGCCAGCTCAGAGATTGCCGAAGGGAACCACGATCTGTCTGCCCGCACGGAGCAGCAAGCCAGTTCGCTGGAGGAGACCTCGGCTAGCATGGAAGAATTGGGTGCTACTGTCAAACAGAATGCCGAATCGGCCCGCACTGCCAACCAGTTGGCCATGAACGCATCCACCGTGGCCGTTCAGGGTGGCGAAGTGGTCGGCCAGGTGGTAGAAACCATGAAAGGCATCAACGAGTCTTCACGCAGAATTTCCGACATCATCAGCGTCATTGACGGCATTGCATTTCAGACCAATATTCTGGCCCTCAACGCCGCGGTAGAAGCCGCCAGAGCGGGCGAGCAGGGGCGCGGATTTGCGGTGGTTGCGTCCGAAGTGCGTTCTCTGGCTGGGCGCAGCGCCGAAGCTGCCAAAGAGATCAAGAGTCTGATCAATGCCAGTGTCGAGCGCGTTGAGCAAGGTACCGCGCTGGTAGACAAAGCTGGCGTAACCATGACCGAAGTGGTGAGCAGCATCCGGCGTGTAACCGACATCATGGGCGAAATCAGCACGGCCAGCAACGAGCAGGCTTTGGGTGTTGCACAGGTGGGCGAGGCCGTTACGCACATGGACCAGGCCACCCAGCAAAATGCTGCGCTGGTTGAGCAAATGGCCGCAGCTGCAAGCAGCCTCAAGAGCCAGGCTGATGAACTGGTTCATGTGGTGGATGCGTTCAAGTTGGGGGACAACCAGTCAACTGTTACACGGCTACCCACTCGCGGACCCGCAACCGTGAAAGCCAGTGTGCGACCTGCCATCAACAAACCGACATCGGCAGCGAAGGCACCTGCTCTTAAGCCTGGAACTACCAAGTCATTGCCCCAGCCAGCCGCAAAGGCAAAGCCTACACCAGCCGGTGGCGATGACGACTGGGAAACCTTCTAGTCGACGCTTCAGGGTTTATTGGAGATTGCGCGGAATGGTGGGTCTCCCAGCCTCAGCAAGCGCTGGTTGAGTACTATTCCGCTATCCAGGCCTGCAACTGCGCACACACCGCAAGGCTGTCGAGCAGGCCCAGGTGGTTCATGCCATAGTACACACGCTGGTGCTCGGGCAGCAGGTGCAACGCACGGTTTTTGTCACTGTGCTTGCCCAGCGCGCTTTTCAACGGCACCAGACCGTCGCCCACCAACTGACCCCAGATTTCATTGGGCTCCTTGGCAATCATGGCGGCAATCGCGTAGCACTTGACGTTGGCGGGCAACTGCGAGAGCTGGCGCCGGTCGTGCGCATGGGCAAAGCGGTCGTGTCCCTGCCAGTCTTCATCGATCAAATTGCCGTGGCGCAGATCCGTCGTGCCGGCACTGCGGATCTTGCCCAGTCGCGACAGAGCGTGCGAATAGGGGCTGATTTCCAGCGCCCGGTCAATCATGTTGCCGGCCTGCTCGACCATCGATCCGTGTTGGGGGGTGCCAACAAAGAACAGTTTCTGCACCTGCTTGACCCAACCGTGCTGCGCCTTCTTTCCATAATGAAACGCACTGCGCGCTAGCATGCCGCCCATGCTGTAGCCCACGATGCAGATCTCTTGCACCGGTATAGGCCATTCGGCCCGCAACTGCTCCAGCTGATCGGCCAGTGCCCGGCCATTTTCCGAAATGTGCAGGCCCGTGTTGTATCGCAAATACATGGGCGTGTAGCCATTGGCCGCCGCCAGCACTGCCCCATGGTCGTGGCCATTGCGGCACCACTGCAACTCGTTCATGCAGTGGCCGTGCAGCAGCACCAGAATCTTGCCCGAGGGTTGCTCCATCGCCTGCGCCAATGCCGCCCGTGTGATCTCCAGCGCCCGGCCATCCCGTCGCCACGTCATCCCCAATGTCAGCGGGTTGGCGTGTTTCTGCATGTGGTCGCCCAGAACGCCGTTCAGAATCGACACCATGGCCGTGCGCCCGAGGGACGAATCTGCCGGGTCCCGCTCGGGGTGAAAGTATTCAATCGCACTGTCCAGCCCATGTCCCAGGGCTGCGGTCATGCGGCGCACCATCTTGTAGACCAGTGCGCTACTGCCTTGCAGACTCTTGTAAACCACCCCGTGCATTCCGTTTGCCGGCCTGGCGCCGACCTTGCCGAAAGGCATGGGCAAGCCCAGCGCGGTGTGGTGCATGGCCTCCACCATGTCGGTGACACCCAGCGCGGCATCGATGACCAATTGGCTGTACCCTTGAATGTCGGACAAGTGAATGTGTGGGTGTTTCATATTCATCCAAAAATAGGGAACTTGCGTTTGGCGGCCAAGCGGTCCATAGCCGCCTGAATGCGGCTTTCGATCTCGGTGTACATACGTTGCACATACGCCGCATCGTCCGCCTTTTTCGGATCGGCATCGAAGTAGATAGGCGCCAGAATCTCGGTCCGGATCTTGGCGGGCAGCGGCACGTGTTGCAGTGGGGTGACATGCAGCGCAATGCCCAGCGGCCAGCTCAGGGTGATGGGCGCAACCTCTACCCGCAGCAGCTTTTTCAGATGCAGCCATTTAGCCAGCGCCCGGCCCTCAGACAACACAAACAGCGTGTCGTGCCCACCCACCGACGCCACCGGAACGATGGGCGTGCCATTGCGGATCGCCAGTTTGATAAAGCCCATGCGCGCGCCCAGCACCACCTTGTCGCGCTTGCTCCAGGTGCGAAATGAATCACACTCGCCGCCCGGCCACAGAACCACATCGTCGCCTTGTTTGAAGGCTTCTTGAATGTTGTCGCGCGTGGGGCAAATCACCCCCATGCGCTCGAAGTAGCGGCCCAGTCCCGGAGTTTTCATCAACACGTCATGGGCAGTGGCGTGCAACGTGCGGGAACCCTCAAAATACCGGTTCCAGGCATACGCGAGCGTCCAGGCATCCATCGTCAACGGACCACCGGAGTGCCCTCCGATCAGCAAGGCAGGCTGTGGCGGCAAATTTTCCCAGCCGCTGATTTCCAGGCGAAAGTAATAGTCCAGCATGCGGTTGACAAACTTGGCCTGCTTTTTCAGCAGCGCCGGGTCTGGTGCGTGGATTTGGGGGCCCATGACAGGAGCTGCAATGGGACCGCTGACCCGCTTAGGATCCAGAATTTCGCCCAACCGATCAAGCGTAGTGCGCAAGGCCGTGACAGCATTGGGAATAGACCTACGGTGTGTCAACGTGTTCATGGTGCAAGACTCCGGGTAAGAACAGCCGTCAATCCACAGACAGAGAGCGGATGTGGGTGGCAACCACCAACAGCTGGGCATGGTCCATGCGCGTGATGAATTTGCTGCTGACCGAACTGATCAGCTTGACCGCGCCCGACATACCCAGCCGTGCCGACTGCTCTGAGACAAAGCCGAGGTCTGCCTCCTTGACGGGCTTCAGAAAGTAGTAGTCCATGCCGGCGTCGATCAGTTCAGCGACCAGATCCGCAATGGCCTCGCCGTGGTTCTTTTTGCCGGGGTGGGTTTCCAGCGCGGTCAGGACCGCATCGGTCCTCTCGCGCAGGGCTTGCGAGTGGTAGAAGCGCAAGGAAGGCTCGCTGACAACGCTGGCCTTGGCCGCACGCGGTGCCTTGGCGGGCGCTGCGACGCTGCGCTTGGCGGGCGCCCGGGCGGCAGATGCAGCAGCAGGGGCGGTCGATTTGGTCGAGGACTTGGTTGCGGTGGCCATGGTGTCTCCTTGAATGTGGGCATCACTGAGAAGCTCAGCAATTGCCTCTATTGTGTACGTTCGTACACAACAATTCAAGAGAAGCCATGCAATCTAGACTGAAAAACCTAAGTATCTCTCATGTTTACAAAGCTTTTCGAGAGGAACGGCCGAAAATTCAATGAGACGACCGTACACAATTCAATCGGGGATGAATCACTCTGCAGCGCGCACCGAACCAATACCTTCGGCTGATTTGGTCACCCTGGCAGGCTTGCCGTAATAGGTGAGCGAGCCAATGCCTTCCACCCTGGCGGTCAGCGATTCACTCGCGCGCACTTTGACAGAACCAACGCCCTCCAGCCGGGCATCCACGTGTTGGGCATCCAGTTCACGCGCGTTCAGGCTACCCACGCCTTCGGCCTTCAGAACAAAATGTTTGACCTTGCCGTCCACAGTGGTTGAACCGACGCCTTGGTAGCTAAGGTGAAAGCTCTCTCCCGCCAGTTGTTTCAAAGTGGTTCCCCCCACGCCCTCCAGATGCATTCGGGTCAATTCAGGGACGGTGATCGTGATGGCGATCCGACCATTCCAACCATTGCTTTTCTTCTCCGGCATGGCAATGACCAGTTCGTCACCCACGACGGTGGTGCTGAGCTTGGCCAGCAGACTCTCGTCCCCATTGACCACAACGGACTGCTTCTGTCCGGCAGTCACAACCAGGGTGTAGACACCCTGGCTCCTGATGGACTTGAAATCGGGCAACTCGCGCGCCTCCTGCGCCGCAAACGCCCAGGGCGACGCTGCAAGCAATCCGATACAGAGGAACTTTCGCATGGGGATCTCCTTGAATGAGCAAAGTGTGAAACAGGGGGCAGTGTCGTGTGCCCGGGTTTGCTTGTCGACAGGCTCGCGATGAAACGCAAGTTTGAGGGGTTGGAATGCACCGGCAAACTGACCGGCGCGATTTCGAGAGGCAATCTGACTCAAATAATACCCATTTTGGGTATTAATTTATACATTCATGGCTAAAAGTGCCACTAGCCCTCGTGAAATATAGACATACCGCTATGCTATCCATAGCATCCCCTCTCACCAAATCTGCTGCAACCCACCATTCATCAAGCGGTAGCCGCTGGTGCCCATGGCGCGGGCCTCGGTTTCATCATGGGTCACCAGCACGGTGGCCATGTTGAATTCGGTGATGCGCTGACGGAATTCTTCGCGCAGCTGCAGGCGCAACTCTGCGTCCAGCGCCGAGAACGGCTCGTCCAGCAGCAGCACACGCGGCTGGGTGATGAGGGCGCGGGCCAGTGCCACGCGCTGCTGCTCGCCACCCGAGAGCTGGGTTACCCGGGCGCGGGCAAAGGCCAGCAGGCCAAAGCGTTCCAGCATGGAACAGGCCTGCACGCGGGCGTCAAGCTTGCGCACGCCCTGTTCCACCAGACCAAAGGCCACGTTGTCCTGCACATCCAAATGGGGAAACAGCGCAAAGTCCTGAAACATCAACGCAAAGCGGCGCCGCTCGGGCGCCAGGGTGGTGATGTCCTGCCCATCGAACAGCACCCGACCCGCGTCCAGCGGCTCCAGCCCCGCCACGATCTTGAGCAACGTGCTCTTTCCCGAACCCGACGGCCCCAAGACAGCCACCGTTTCACCCGGTGCCACGCGCAGACAAACGTCACGCAACAGCACGCGCGACTCCCAGTCCTTGGACAGGTTTACTAACTCAAGCACAACACAACTCCAAAAAAAGACTCCCGCCAGTAGAAGCCTCACTCAAAACCGCGCGGTCAAATGTGGCTGTTAACTCCCCCTCGCCCGGCGGGGCGAGGGGGTTGGGGGGAGTGGGGAAACACCAGCCAACTCAATCACACTAAACGCCAAAAAGGCCAACCCCATCAACAAACACGACAGCACCACGGCCGCATCACGGTTCACCATGCCAGGCCGCCCCAGATGCTCATACACCAGCGTGGTCAGCGTAGCCCACTCCGGGCGCGACAAGAACAAGGTTACGGCAAACTCGCCCACTGCAGTGGCCGCCGCAAACGCCATGCCCCGGCGCAACGCCGGGCGCAGCGTGGGCAGGGTCACTCGCCAGAACACGTGCCAGGGCGTGGCGCCCAACGTCCGTGCCGCCTGCGCCAGATGCACCGGCATGCTGTCCAGCGCCCCCGCCAGCGACTTGGCAACAAACGGGTAGGCCAGCAAGGCGTAGGCGCAGACCAGCAAGCCAAAGCTGGCCGTCCACTGCGGGTAGAGCAGCAGCAGGCCAAACGCCACCATGACGGGCGACACCACAAATGGCAAGAACACCAGCGTGCGCAGCACCAGCGACTGGCGGGCCGCCAACGCGTGGGCTAGCCCCAAACCGGTCGCCAATGCAACGGCCAGCGCCGTGAAACGCAGGCTGTTCCACAGCGCCGCCAGTGTTGCATCTTCCAGCAGCACACCCCAGGCGCCACTGCCTGCAGCAGCCGCACGCCAAACGATGGCCAACAGCGGGGCGCCACATATCAGGACCAGCACGGCCAACGCAGCCCACACGCTGACCCACTGGTGCAGGCTCCGTGGTCTGCACCGCTGAACAGCATCCGCACGGGATGCAGTGGCCAGGCGCCGCTCGATGGCGGCATAGGCCAGCGCCACGACACCCGTGAGAACCAGCACCCACAGCGCCAGTGAACCGGCCTGTGCCAGCTGCAGTTCATGCGCGACCAGCGTGTAAATTTCCACCTCCACGGTGGCGTATTCCTGCCCACCCAGCACCAGGGCCAGGCCAAAACCGGAGAAGCAATACAGAAACACCAGGCACAGCGCCGACATCAGCCATGGCGCAATAGCTGGCCATTCAATGCGCAAGAACACGCGCCACGGCGTGGCGCCCAGCGTGCGGGCAGCCGCCACGCGGGAGGCGCTGACCTGCCCCAGCGCTTCGGTGGCGGCGCGCACCACCAGGCACAGGTTGAAAAACAGATTGCCGTAAATCAGCAACCACGGGCTACCCTGCAAATCCGGGCCACCCCAATCCTTGACCACGCCTTGCGGGCCCACCAGTGCCAGCACACCCATGGCCGCCACCAGCGTGGGCACTACAAAGGGCAGCATCAGCGCGTGCAGTACAAACGCCCTCCCCACAAACTCGAAGCGTGCCAGCACCCAGGCCACGGGCAGGCCCAGCCCCAGCGCCAGCACGCAGGTCAGAGTAGCTTGCAGAAAAGACCAGGCCAGCCGCCAGCGCAAGTAGCTGTCCTGCAGCGGCGCCCACAGGGAGAGCTGCCCACCTTCGACCAACAGACGCAATGCGGGTGCCACCAGCAGGGTCAGCAAGAAGACCAGCGGAAAGGCCGCCAGCGGCCAAATTGCTCTATTTTTCATAGCTGCTTGCGCAGTGCTGGCGGGGGCTAGCGATGGTTTTAGGCAGCACACGTTCGGTGCGCATCACTTCAAAACCGCTTTGGTCCAGCGTTGCACCCACTCAGCACTCTTCTCTGCGATTGCCTGCGCACCGGGGTTGTCAAAAAACGCTGGCTCTAGTTCAAAGCGAAGTGCATCGACGCGCGCCACGGTGGCGTCCGCCGGGAACATCCACATTTCGGTTTGAAGTGCCTGCTGTACCGCGGGTGAACGCAAAAACTGCACAAACCGCAGTGCCGCCGCGCGCTCACGGCCACCCCTGACCAGCGCCACGCCTTCAATCTGACGGAACACACCACCGGGCAGCGACAGACTGCCCGTGGGCGGCTCGGTGGCTTTGACCTTGCTATAGAACACCTCGGCTGCGGGGCTGCTCGCATAGCTCACTACCAAAGGCCGCGCACCACCACTGTGGCTGAACTCCGCGTAGTAGGCCTCGGTCCAGCCCTTGGTCACCTTTACGCCATTGGCACGCATGCGGGCCCACCAGTCAAAAGCCTTGGCTTCCCCCATGGCACCGATAGTGGCTAACAGGAAAGCATGGCCCGGACTGGAGGTGGCCGGGTTTTGCACCACCAATAGCTTC
Source organism: uncultured beta proteobacterium (assembly GCA_903853895.1). GTDB lineage: Bacteria > Pseudomonadota > Gammaproteobacteria > Burkholderiales > Burkholderiaceae_C > Allorhodoferax. Next base: position 12,007 of record CAINUX010000018.1, read on the forward strand.
GCATAGGCGGGCTGCGCCAGGTCTTCCAGCGACCGCGGCAATGCCAGTCCTTTTTTGGCAAACCATGCCTTGTCATAGTTGAGCGTGACGTAGCCGTAGTCCACTGGCACCAGACCCACAGGCAGGCTAATCTTGCTCACGCCGATGGCCGGGCCCTCCCACTGGTCCAGCACCTGGGCCGCCAGGGCCTTGCCGGCCAGCACGTTGTCGATGCCAAACACCACATCGGCCACCGGGTTGGAGCGGGTCAGGATGAGCTTGTTAAGCATTTCGCCGGCGTCGCCGGCCTTGGTGATGCGCAGCGTGACGCCAGCATCTTTTTCAAACTGCGCCAGAAGGGGTTTGGGGAGTGAAAAAGAGGCGTGGGTCAGGACCCGGAGTTCTGCTGCATGAACCAGCCACGTACTGGCCGCCAGCAACACAAACAGGCACAGGCGACCTGGCCTGCTGGCAAACGAAGGACTGTGAGAAGAAGAACAGGGAAAGTTGAACAAGCGGTATCTTTCTGGTCACCCGTGGCGGGAGCATCAGTGGTGGGCGCATTCTAGCCAGCCGCTGTGTTGAAATAGCGGAATCCATCCTATGCGACACAAGACCAAAGGCCCCGCCCACCGACTTCTGGCACTCATTGCCTTGTTGCCACTGTGCGTGCTCGTGCTGGGCACCCTGTACATGCTTGGCATGGACTATCTTGAAGGCCACCCGCGCACGTTTCTGCAAAGCCTACAGTGGGCTTCCGAAACCATGACGAATACGGGCTATGGCGCCGACAACCGATGGGACCATCCGGCCATGGCCTTCTTCGTGATCGTCACCCCGTTCATTGGTCAATTCCTGGTCTTTCTGATTTTTCCGGTTCTGGTGCTACCGTACTTTGAAGAGAAATTTGAAGTTCGCATGCAGTCAGAGCTACCGCCCATGGCGGGAAAAGTGCTGTTCTACGGCTATGGCCCGGCCATTGAGTCTCTGGTCGTGGAGTTTGATAGCGTCAACAGCCCCTTTGTGATTCTTGAAGAAGATGCGGAGCTGGCGCGCAGTCTGCGTGACCGGGGCCACGACGTCGTATTCGGCAAGCTGGCCGAAGACCCGACTGTGCTGTCACGGGTGCATGACGCACGTGCTGTGGTCGTCAATGCGGACGACCATGCCAATGCAACCTGTACCTTGCTGGTCCGCGAGTACGGCTACACCGGGCCACTCTACGCACTGGCAGATGACCCCGTGTACCGCGCGCCCATGGTTCAAATTGGCGCCACCGAAGTGTTCACGCCCGCGCACGTGCTGGGCGCCGCGCTGGCATCGCGCGCCAGCACGCGCATCAGTCCGCCCGCCGAAGGCATGCATTTACTGGGCACCCAGGTGGGCATGGCTGAGTTTCGGGTGCGGGCCGGCAGCCCGCTGGCAGGCAAGCGGCTCGGCGACCTGCATTTGCGCGAACAGCATGGCGTGTCCGTTATCGGGCAATGGCTGGGTGGTGTATTCACGACCACCAAGGGGCCCGACACCCGCGTGGAGCCCGGAGCCATCATGGTGGTGGTGGGCGGCCCCTCCCATCTGGAAAAAGTGGAGCGCATGGCCATGCCCATTCGCCGGGCCGGGCCGATTGTGGTGGCGGGCTTTGGAGCCGTCGGACAGAAAGTGATCGAAATGCTGCAGGACGCTGGCGAGACCTGTACCGTGATCGACAAACTTGCAGCGCCGGGGGTAGACGTCGTGGGCAGCGTGCTGGAGCGCGCAAGCCTGGACAAAGCCAAAGTGCGCGAAGCCAGCGCGGTAGTGCTGGCACTGAGCGACGACAGCGAGTCGGTGTTTGCCACTGCCGTGGTGCGCGACTACGCGCCCGAAGTGCCACTCATTGTGCGGGTGCTGCGCACGCCCAACACGGCGCGGCTCTACCGCTCGGGTGCAGACTTCGCCATTTCGGTGGGACAGGTGGCCGGGCAGATCCTGGCCTACCATCTACTGGGTGAGCAGACCATTCACGTCGAAAACCGCGTCAAATTCATCCGCCTGAATGCAGCCAACCTGGTCGGTGAACACCCCTGGCGCTGTGAGGCGCTGGAGCGCACGGGCGCAAAAATCGTGGCCGTAGAACGGCAGGACGAGGTGCTGGTGGAGTTTGACGATGCTTTTGCAGTGCGTCCGGATGACACCCTGTTTGTGTGCGGATCGGTCAACAGCCTGGAGCGCTACCAGCGGGAGTTTCTGGCGCGCAGTGCGCTATAGCACTCGACTCATACAAACGGGTTCACCATCTGCACCCCAAAACGCTCGAATTCATTAACCAAGATCACTGCTCGTTGCTTCTGGCAAAAGTATGTTTGTCTACACCGACGGCGGGAGAAGATGACGTTGGTCGCTGGGAAGTATGCAGCCATTGTTTACCATGCAAGCGAAACTGGCCTTGAATCGAGATGCCATGTTCAATCAACCGGGAAAGACCGTGAAAAAAGCTCTGCTCTGCGCCGCCCTCGCGGTTTTCTCTTGGGTCACCGCACACGCCGACGATGCTGCGCTCCGCGCTGCGATAGCAGCGCCAAGCCGCACCCCGGCGTTTGTCAGTCGTGATGTATGGCGCCATCCGTATGAGACCCTGAGTTTCTTCGGCATCCGGCCTGACATGACGGTGGTGGAGATCAGCCCTGGTGGTGGCTGGTACACGGAAATATTGGCACCCTATCTGCAAGCCAAAGGCCAATTGGTGCTGGCTGCTGATGACCCGGAATCTGAAAGCCCATACGCGCGCAACAGCATTGCCCGCTTGCAAAAGAAGCTGGCCGGGCAGCCAGTCGTCTTTGGCAGAGTAGCGGTGGGAGTGTTTTCCGTCCCAAAAAAACTGCAATATATCGCCCCACAAAGCGCCGACATGGTGCTGACATTTCGCAACGTTCACAATTGGGCGGCAGACGGTGAGGACACGGTCGCGGCGGTGTTCACCAGCGTCTTCAAAAGCCTCAAGAGCGGTGGCGTATTCGGAGTCGTGGATCACCGCCTACCTTCCAGCCGCACACAGGACCTAACCGCCAGCAGCGGCTATCTCCGGGTGGACTATGTGCAGCGCATTGCACAGCGTGTGGGATTCACATTTGCAGGTGCGTCCGAGATCAACGCCAACACCCTGGACAGCGCCGACCACAAAAATGGTGTCTGGGCACTGCCTCCAACCTTTGCCAACAAAGAGGTAGACCGCGAAAAATACGCCGCCATCGGCGAGAGCGACCGCATGACACTCAAGTTCGTCAAACCATAGCGCGTAGCTACTTCTGAACCACGTAATCAGCAGACGCCATAGCCACGAACACAGCGGCGGGTACCCGTTTCAAACGGGTGTCCATGCCGGCATTCACTGCCAGCGGCGGCGCACAATCCATCTCACCCATGCAAACCCTTTTCGCCTTGCTCGCAAGCTTCTCCTGGCAAGAGTTGCGCAACCACCCCTGGCGCAACGCCGCCGCAGTGGTGTCGGTGATGCTGGGCGTGGCGTTGGCATTCGCGGTGCACCTCATCAATGCCTCAGCGCTGGACGAATTCGCGCAGGCCGTGCGTTCGATAGGCGGGCAGCCAGACCTGGAGCTGCGCGCCACTTCAGGCACGGCGGCGGGCATAGACGAGACGCTACTGGGGCGCATGGCCCGCCACCCCGACGTGGCGCTGGCCAGCCCGGTGCTGGAGATCAGCGCCTACGCGCTGGGCCGCAAAACTAACTCGGACACGCCAGCGCCAGCGCCGACGCCTTCTGCCAGGCCAAGTGCCCCGCCCCGTGTGCTGCTGCGCCTGGTGGGCGTTGACGCGTTGCAGGTGGCGAAGATCAGCCCGGACCTCAGCCCCCTGCCCGGTGCCAGCGCCGACCGGCTGGATATCTTTGCACCCGACACCGTGTTCCTGAACGCCAGCGCACGCAGCCGCCTGGCTGGCGACACGCTGCAGCTGCAATGGGGCATGCAGCTCAAGACGGTTCGCGTGGCAGGCTCCGTGCGCGCATCCGGCGCACCACTGGCGGTGATGGACATCGCCGCTGCGCAAGACCTGTTTGGCAAGTCTGGCCGACTGACGCGGCTGGACTTGCGCCTGCGCGCCGGTGTGGATCGCGCGGCCTTTGTCCGTGCCCAGCACGCAACGCCCGACTGGCCGGCGCAGGCCACACTGGTGGAGCCTGGTGACACGCTGGAGCGCATGTCCACGCTATCGCGTGCCTACCGGGTCAACCTGACGGTGCTGGCGCTGGTGGCCCTGTTCACCGGGGGGTTTTTGGTGTTCTCGGTGCTGGCGCTGAGCGTGAGCCGACGCGCGCCGCAGTTTGCGTTGCTGGGCGTGCTGGGGCTGACTGGCGGGCAGCGCCTGGGCCTGGTGCTGCTGGAGGCCGCAGTGCTGGGCCTGGCCGGAAGCGTGCTGGGCATCGCACTGGGCACGGGCCTGGCATCGCTGGCCTTGCGCCTGCTGGGCGGTGACCTGGGTGGAGGCTTCTTTGCCGGTGGCGCGCCCGCCCTGCAATGGAATCCACTGGCCGCCGTGGCGTTTGCCGCGCTGGGTCTGCTGGCCGCCCTGGTGGGCGCTTGGTGGCCCGCACGCTGGACGCAGGGCCTGCCGGCGGCACAAACCCTCAAGGGCCTGGGCACCGCGCAAGCGCCCCAGAGCCATGTGGTGCTGGCAGCCGCGTTGCTGGTGGCCGGTAGCCTGCTGGCCCTGCTACCGCCGGTGTGGGGTATCCCGCTGGCGGCATACGCCAGCGTGGGCCTGATTCTGGTGGGTGGCATTGCAGGCCTGCCCTGGCTAGTGGGCGTGGTGCTCGACCGTGTGGCACCGTTGGTCACGCGCCGGGCCCTGCCCCTGCTGGCGGTGGAGCGTGCGCGCCGGGTGCGCGGCAGTGCGGCGGTGGCGGTGAGCGGCGTAGTAGCTTCGCTCAGTCTGGCAGTGGCATTGACCGTGATGGTGGCCAGCTTCAGAACTTCGGTCACGCAGTGGCTGGATACGGTGCTGCCCGCCGACCTGTATGTGCGTTCGTCGGCCAACGCCAGCACGCAGGACACCGCCTACTTCGACCCTGCGTTTGTGCAGGCAGCACAACGGATGCCCGGTGTGCAGCGGCTGAGCAGCCAGCGCAACCAGCAGTTTCTGCCCGACCCCAGCCAACCGGCCGTCACGTTGATTGCCCGTCCCTTGGGGTCCATGCTGGGCGCTACACGCAGCTTGCCACTTACCGGGGAGGCGTTGCCTGTTCCAGCGGGCCAGATTGGCATCTACGTGAGCGAGGCCATGGTGGACCTGCACGGCGCACACCCGGGCACGGCATACGCCCCGCTCCTTAAGCACTTTCAGGCTCTAGTCCACGATAAATATGATGGTAGCGCTACGTTTTTCATAGCAGGCGTGTGGCGCGACTATTCCCGCCAGTTTGGCACCATCGCCATGGAGCAGGCAGATTTTCAGCGCCTGAGTGGGGACAATCGCGTCAACGACCTCGCCCTGTGGCTGGAGCCGGATACGGACGTTCCCGCGCTGGAGCAGGCTCTGCGCAACCTGGCAGACCAGCAAGCCCACACGCCGGGCGGCGAGGCGGGCGCGCTGATGGACTTTGGCTCGGCGCGCGAGATCCGCGCCACTTCGCTGCGCATCTTCGACCGCAGTTTTGCCGTGACCTACTGGCTGCAGGCCGTGGCCATCGGCATTGGCCTGTTTGGGGTAGCGGCGTCCTTCAGCGCCCAGGTGCTGGCTCGGCGCAAGGAGTTTGGCCTGCTGGTGCACCTGGGCCTGACGCGCCGCCAGGTGCTGCGCGTGGTGGCAGCCGAAGGCATGGCGTGGACCACGCTGGGCGCCATCGCCGGCATGGGGCTGGGCCTGGCCGTGGCCGTGGTGCTGGTACACGTAGTCAACCCGCAAAGCTTTCACTGGACCATGGAACTCACGCTGCCCGCCTGGCGCCTGTTGGCACTGGGCGGATCGGTGGTGGTGGCGGGCACGCTGACGGCATGGCTGGCCGGGCGTGCTGCCGCCGGGCGCGACGCCGTGCTGGCGGTCAAGGAAGATTGGTAGGGCGTTCGCGAAACTGCCATACTGGACCCCTATTTGACTCACCCGACCGCTGCCAGGAATGTCAACGCTATTTGAGTTTCTCCCCATCGGGGCGTACCGAACCAGTGCGTCGGGCAAGATTTTGCGCGCCAACGCGGCACTGGTTCGTATGAATGGCTACGACAGCGAGGCCGCTCTGCTGGCGGAAGTCAACGAAGTCGGATACCAGTGGTACGCGGACCCGAAACGTCGACAGCAGTTTCGCGACTTGCTGGAGCGGGACCAACTGGTCATTGACTTCATATCCGAAGTCCACCGAAACCCAGTGGGCGACACAATCTGGGTACGTGAGGCGGCCCACTGCGTTAGCAATGCGCAGGGTGAACTGCAGTATTACGAGGGTACCGTCGAAGACATCACCGCCAGCCATCTGGCACAGCTGGCGCTGGTGCAGAACGAAGAGCGCTGGAAGTTGGCGCTGGACAGCACGGGGGACGGTGTCTGGGACTGGTACGTGCAAACCGGGGTCGAGTATTTTTCCCGCCGCTGCAAAGAAATATACGGCTTTGCCGAGGGCGAGATCGCCAATCGCGCCGACGCGCTGGACGGACGCACCCACCCCGACGACGTCGCCCAGATGCAACGCGACCGCGAGGCACACTTCAACGGGGAAGACGACACCTATACCAATGAGCACCGCATTCTGTGCAAGGACGGCAGCTGGAAATGGGTGTTGACCCGTGGCATGGTCATCAGCCGCGACGCACACGGCGAGCCGCTGCGCATGATAGGAACGCATACCGACATTTCAGCCCGCAAAAACGCAGAAGCTCAGGTCTGGAAACAGGCGCATTTTGATGCGCTGACGGGGCTGCCGAACCGGCGGATGTTGCGCCATCGGCTGGACAACGCCATCCGGCACAGCCAGGAGCATGGCGAGCATCTCGCGATCCTGTTTATCGATCTGGACCACTTCAAGGAAGTTAACGACACGCTGGGGCATGACGGTGGCGACTTGCTGCTGGTGCTGGCGGCCCAACGGATTCAGAACTGTCTGGCCGCCGACGATACCGTTGCCCGCATGGGTGGCGACGAGTTCACCGTCGTGCTGTGCAATGCGGGCAACAGCACGCACATAAAAAAAGCGGCGCAAGACATCCTGGACAGCATGGCCACAGCCTTCCAGATTGGAAGCGAACAGGTCTTCGTATCTGCCAGTGTGGGGGTGGCCCTGTATCCGCAGAACGCAACCCTGGTGGAAGAATTGCTCAAACACGCGGACCAGGCCTTGTACGTCGCCAAGGGTGCGGGGCGCAATCGCTTCAGCTTTTTCACACCGGCTCTACAGGAGGCCGCCGTATTGCGCGCCCGACTGGCCACGGAACTGCGCCAGGCGTTGCCACAGCAACAGTTTGCGCTGGTCTACCAGCCCATCGTGCATCTGCGATCGGGCAAAGTGCGCAAAGCCGAGGCCTTGCTCCGGTGGCAGCATCCCCAGCGCGGACCGGTTGGCCCGGCACAATTCATTCCCATTGCGGAGTCCACGGGCCTGATCGTGGAGATCGGTGAGTGGGTATTCCAGCAGGCCGCGTCGCAGGTTTCGCAATGGCAAGCCGCTTACGGTGGCGACTTCCAGATCAGCGTGAACAAATCACCGGTGCAGTTTCACCGTCGGGATACGGCCCAGCCGTCATGGAGCGCGTATCTGCAATCCATGGACTTGGCCGGTTCGAGTGTTGCGGTAGAGATCACCGAAGGTTTGCTGCTGGACACCAATAGCGATGTCGCCCGGCAACTGGAGGAATTGCGATCCTGCGGGATCGCCATTTCACTCGATGACTTTGGCACGGGCTATTCATCACTCACCTATTTGCAGAAGATTGCGATCGACTTCATCAAGATCGACCAATCGTTTGTGCGCAACCTCAAACCTGCCTCCACGGACTTGGCGCTGTGCAAGGCCATCATCCGCATGGCGCACGATCTGGGCATGCAGGTGGTGGCAGAAGGCGTGGAAACACCGGAGCAGCGCGATTTGCTCGTCGCCGCGGACTGCGACTTTGGACAAGGCTATTGGTTTGCCCGGCCGATGGCGGTCTCTGCCTTTGAAGATTTCATGGTTCAGTCCGCATGCGAGTGACCTTGCAACCCTTCACGCACTGCTGGAAAGAGAGGATTCCGATGCTGGACCGCCGCGCCATGTTGGGTGCGGGCTTGGGCGCAACGCTCGCAATGCACTTGAATGCGGCACCCTTTCCACACCAGACTTTGATGTTCCCCCGTGACGCCGGTGCGCACCCCGACTACGCCATTGAATGGTGGTACGTCACAGGCTATGCCTTGGACGATAAGGCTGAGACCGCATTTGGTTTTCAGCTCACTTTTTTCCGCAGTCGGCTTCCCAAAACACAGGAGATGAAATCTGGCCTGGCAGCCCGTCAACTGGTGTTTGCACATGCCGCACTGACGGATGTAAGGGGACGAAAACTGTGGCACGACCAACGCATGGCCCGATCATCCGGCGCAGAACCCGGATACAACCCCAATGACGCCGCCTGGACCAGCACTCGGGACACTAACATTCAGTTGCGCGACTGGACGCTGACACGACAAGGCGCTGACTTGCACGCCCACATCAACGCTAACGAATTTTCTCTCGCATTGAAGCTGGCCGCCAGCCAGCCGGTTCTGCTCCAGGGTGACCGCGGGCTCTCGCAAAAAGGCCCTGACTCAACACAGACCAGCTACTACTACAGTCTGCCCCAACTGCAAGTGCGCGGTGAAATCGCGTTGCAAGGAAAGCGTTTCACTGTGGGTGCCGGCAGCACCGCGTGGTTGGACCATGAGTGGAGCCATCAGATCATGCCGCCCACGGCAGTCGGTTGGGATTGGTTGGGCATCAACCTATTTGACGGAAGCGCGCTGACTGCGTTCCGATTGCGGGATAAACAAGGCAATGCGGTCTGGGACGGCGGCTCGTTTCGTACCAGAGGCAAACTGTTTATCTTTCAGCGCGGCGAGGTGACCTTCAAGCCCCAACGCAACTGGAAGAGCCCGCTGAGTCAGGCCAGCTATCCCGTAGAGTGGATCGTGCGCACACCGGCAGACTTCTACACCGTACGGGCCCTGGTCGACAACCAGGAGATGGACAGCCGCGCGTCCACCGGCGGCATCTACTGGGAAGGTCTTTGCGAGGTATGGGACAGCAACCAGCGCCTGGTCGGGCGGGGCTATCTGGAAATGACCGGCTACGCCAGCCCTATGCGGCTGTAGTAGCCCGCGACGGGCGAACCCCGATCAAAAATCCATGACCAGGGACAAGTTGATGTGCCGACCGGGTTGGGTGTAGGCGTCGGCCTGCGTTACGGCATTGGCGGTCGTCAAACCCTGAACATCGGACCACAGCCAGTATTTGACGTTGGTGGCATTCACAACGCCTGCCGTCAGGCGCAGGTCTTTGCGGATGCGCCACTGACCGGTGATGTCAAGTGTGGTGGTGGCTGGGACATTGGTAAATTGTGTGCTACCTGCACGCACGCCCGCGGTTGGGTCTACATCACCGGCATCCTTGGCGGCACGGTGGCGCAGGTCCACACGCAGGGACCAGCCAGTAGCGTCGTAGTTAACACCCAAGGTCGCCATGGCAGGATCGATCGAGTTCAGCGGCAATCCCGAGCCATTGTCCCGTCCCCGGGTTTGACCAAACGCAAAGGGGGTGCTCAGCTTTGCGTCACCCCACACGCCCCAGTCCATATTCCCCTTGACCTCAAAACCCCAAATGGTGGCGTTGTCCACGTTGATGGTCTGAAAGACGTTGGGGTTGCTGACCGTATTGGAGCCACCCAGGAATTTCTTGTCCACAATCAGCTGCTGGAAGTCGCCAGTAAATGCGGCGATGTCCAGGCTCAACCCTTGGACCCTACCGCGCAGCCCCAGCTCGATGTTCTTGCTGGTCTCGGGCTTGAGATCGGGGTTGGGCAGAAGCCTGGCGTTGACGCCGGGCGAAGGATCAATGAAACCATTGAGCTGGGCCGCGTTGGGAGCGCGGAATCCACTGGCGTAATTGCCGTAGGCGCTCCACTGCGGTGTCACCCGAAACAACGCACCAAGCTTGGGCGCAGTGTTGACGGCCGAAATGGAAACACCAGGGGTAGTAGCGGGTGGCGCGTAGCCGTCCTGGCTGATCACATCCACTGCAACACGCTCGAACCTGAGACCTGGTGTGATACTCCAGCGGTCTTGGGTTAACTCACTCTGTGCGTACAACCCGACGCTGCTGTCACGCGCATCCGGAAAGTATTTCTTGGGGACATAGGGAGCCAACGGTGCGGGGTCAGCGCCCCCAAACCAACTGGTGACCTGTGTACTGGCCAAATCGATCCCGTAGCTGAGTCTTTGCGACCAACCGTCCTGCACAACCAACGACTTACTTGCTTGCACGCTGGCCTGCCAGATGTGTTCGTTGTAGCTGGTATCCCGCACACGCACTCCAGCATCGTTTCGAAAGGTACGGCCGTTTTCGAGTGCGTCAGAGTTCTGCAAACTGACCAGGGTCTGAACCTGGTCAGCCCATGCCCCGTCCAACACATAGCGCGCATCCCAGGACAGACGATCGCGTCGCAGCGAGCCAAAGTCGATTTCGCCAGCCACCAGCGCTTTGGTAGCGGTCGTGGTCGGAGCCGGCAAAACAGCCGCACGGCTGGACAAAAGCTCGGTGTCCGCGCTTTTGCCGACGTGCTCAATGGTCACCACGTGCTTTTGTGTCGCAGTTGGGCGCAGAACCAGCTTGCCAAGCAGGGACTCTCCCCTGTTGGTCTGCGGGTTGGGGCGGGTGCGGTTGATGTTGGGTTCATCGTTGACTCCCAGGTTGCTCAAGGCACCAGCCTTGCGCGATGTACCAGTCAACAACCATTGCACGCCATCACTGACGCGTCCGGCAACGGTTGCAGCTGCGCTGAAACCATCGTCGTCGCCACTCCAGTTTCCGGCGATGCGCCCGCCAAGCGATTTTGGCTCGGCACCCGTGGTGTTCAAAAAATCCAGCGGCTCAAACGTGATGAAGTTGACCAGACCAGCAAGCCCGTCCGATCCGTACAAAACCGAACTGGGGCCACGCACCAGCTCCACTCGCTTGATAAGGTCCAGCGACAAGGCGTCGCGCCCGAAGGCATTGTTTCCATTCACATAGCTTCGCGGGGCACGCGTGCCGTCGACCAGCATCAATACCCGGTTGCCACCCAGACCGCGAATGTTGAACCCCGAGTTTCCATCCCGCCCCGTGGGGTTGCTGGCGCCAGTGACGGTGAAGCGTGCCGGTGCGTGTTTGACCGAGACGTTGGGCAGGTCTTTGATCAGATCCTTGATATCGCCAATTTGACGGTCCTCAAGGTCGCGGGTCGTCAACACATCTACGGACATTGGCAAATCGTCGCGCGGTTGCTCGTTCCGGGACCCACTTACAACAACCTGCTTCAACCCTACCGCGGAGTTTTGTGCCTGCGCAGGGACCATGGCCATGCAGGCCAAGGCAACTGCAACAGTGATTTTTTGCGTTCTGTGCCGATGAAAAAAATTGATGCTGGTCATGGTAATTGGATTGATGTAACAGTTGGTGGAGCCAATTATTCAGTGCAAACCCTATGTACGCTGAACTAACTAGTCAAAAAATTGATGCAGGTTAATGTTTTTTATTAGGGTTTGCCAGACCATCATCCTGTTCGCAACATAGACGCCGAAGCCCACTGCGAACGCACTCTAAAAGGCGGGGTGTTCGGTCCAAAGCCTCGATCAACAAGGAACAATTGACATGAAAAATTTAAGACTGGCTGGAGTTGCTGCTGTATTGCTTACCACTTGGGGGCTTTCGGCTTTTGCCCAAGATAGCGCGAATCAACCCACGTTGACGGCTGAGGAAAAAGCGTCATCGAAGAAGATCTACTTTGAACGCTGTGCCGGTTGCCACGGCGTTTTGCGCAAGGGTGCTACGGGCAAGAACCTGGAACCGCACTGGAGCAAAAAGCTGCCAGACGGCACTATGCAAGAAGGCGGAACGCTCAAGCTCGGCCAAAACCGGCTTGAAAAAATCATCGGTTACGGTACCGAAGGTGGCATGGTCAACTTTGATGACATTCTCACCAAAGAAGAAATCACGTTGATGTCGAAGTACATCCAGACCACGCCGGACGTACCGCCCGAGTACAGCTTCAAGGAAACAAAAGATTCCTGGAAAGTTATCGTAGCGGTCAAGGACCGCCCGACCAAGCAGATGAACAAGTTCAATCTGAAAAACTTCTTCTCGGTCACCCTGCGTGACAC
>CAINUX010000019.1 GCA_903853895.1 uncultured beta proteobacterium
AACACCTTCGATGTAGTTGGGCTCACCCTGGCTCTTGAGGTAGTTCACCACGCGGTGCACCTCGTCGTCGCTGACAAAGGCACCGTGCACGCGGATCGGCAGACCGGAGCCACTGGCCATGTACAGCATGTCGCCCATGCCCAACAGGGCCTCGGCTCCCATCTGGTCCAGAATGGTGCGACTGTCAATTTTGGAGCCCACCGAGAAGGCAATACGGGTCGGGATATTGGCCTTGATCAGGCCGGTGATCACGTCCACGCTGGGGCGCTGCGTGGCCAGAATCAGGTGAATGCCGGCTGCGCGCGCCTTTTGCGCCAGACGGGCAATCAACTCTTCAATCTTCTTGCCGATCACCATCATCAGGTCGGCCAACTCGTCGATCACCACCACGATGTGCGGCAGGCGCTCCAGTGGCTCGGGGGACTCGGGCGTCAGACTGAAGGGGTTGTAAATGAACTCGCCGCGCGCCTTGGCCTCGGCGATCTTGACGTTGTAACCCGCCAGGTTGCGCACACCCAGTTTGCTCAACAGCTTGTAGCGGCGTTCCATCTCGGCCACGCACCAGGTCAGGCCGTAGGCGGCCTGCTTCATGTCGGTCACCACCGGAGCGATCAGGTGCGGAATGCCTTCGTAGAACGACATTTCCAGCATCTTGGGGTCGATCATCAAGAAACGCACGTCGCTGGCCTCAGCCTTGTACAGCAGGCTCAGAATCATGGCGTTGATACCCACCGACTTGCCCGAGCCGGTGGTACCGGCCACCAACACATGGGGCATCTTGGCCAGGTCGGCGACAATGGGGTTTCCCACGATATCCTTGCCCAGGCCCATGGTCAGCATGGACTTGCTGTCGTTGTAGACCTGGGAGCCCAAAATCTCGGACAGACGAATGCTTTGCCGTTTGGCGTTGGGCAACTCCAATGCCATGTAGTTCTTGCCAGGAATGGTCTCGACGACGCGGATGGACACCAGGCTCAAGCTGCGTGCCAGATCCTTGGCTAGGCCCACGATCTGCGAGCCCTTGACGCCGGTGGCAGGCTCGATTTCGTAACGGGTGATCACCGGGCCGGGCTGGGCCAGCACCACGCGCACTTCCACGCCAAAGTCCTTGAGCTTTTTTTCAATCATCCGGCTGGTCATTTCCAGCGTTTCGGGGGCTACCGTTTCCTGGCGCGCCAGCGCACCGTCGAGCAGATCGACCTGGGGTAGCTTGGTGTCGGGCATCTCGGTGAACAAGGGCTTCTGGCGCTCCTTGGCCACGCGCTCACTGCGCGGCAAATCCATGATCACAGGCTCGATAGCGACCGGTTGCAGGTGGTGCTCCACCGTTTCTTCGCGCTCCTCCAGCAGAATCTCTTCGCGCTCACGCATAGCCTGCTGGCCCAGCACCCGGTCCTGCGCCTGCTCGCGCTGTTGCTTGCGCGATTGCACCAACGCATCGACCCAGGCGCCAATGCGTTCAGCCACATGCATCCAGGAGAAACCAAACACCAGGGCCGACCCAATGACGCCCAAAGCGATGGACACCAGCCCCGAGCCTGAAAAGCCCAACCATTTCACACTTAAGGGGCCTAGCCAATAGCCCAGTGCCCCTCCGCTGTGGTCCGGCAAACGGCCCTCCAGGCTGTACAACCGCGCCCACTCCAGCGATGTGCTGGCATACAACAGCATCGCCAAACCCAACCAGAACACCAGTTTGCGGGGAACCGCCCGGTGCGTCGCCTCCCCTCGCAAGCGATTGGCCAACAGAGACAACCACAGCCGAACCCCCACCGCAATACACCACCAGGCCGAAAAACCCATCAGGTAATAGCTGACATCAGCCACCCAGGCCCCCAGTCGCCCCACCCGGTTGGCCAGCGGCAGCCCGGCACCTGATGTCGACCATGCCGCATCCTGGGGTGAGTAGGTCAGCAGTGCCGTCAACCAGAGAACGAGAACGACAAATCCGGCGATCAATGCAATTTCGTTGGCAAAACGGCCCATGCCGGTGGGTGCCGGGGCGCTTGTGGGACCGGAAGAATGAAGGGTATTGAGGGAATAGGTCATGAAAAATGCGAACAGTCGGGGCTAGCTTACCGCAAGCCCAAGGCGGCGGGATCAGCGCGGCTGTGCGCGCCGCTCGTTCACCCGCACGCCGCCATTGTCCAGCAGATGGATGAAGCCTTGCTCTTCAAAATCTTTCATGACCCGGCTGACCATCTCGCGCGAGGCACCCACCATCTTGGCGATATCCTGGCGGGACACCTTGTCGCGAATCACTAGCGCGCCGCTATCGTCCACCGCCGCCGAATCCAGCAGGACCTTGGCCACCCGGCCATACACGCCCACCAAGGCCAGAGAACTGATGTTCTCGCTGGCTTTGCGCAGGCGCTGCACCAGTCCACGCATCACCGCGTGGGCCATTTCGGCATTTTCAGAAAGACACTGCAGGAAACTGTCGCGCCCCAACACCAGCGCATCGACCTGTTGATCGGCCACCACAGTTGCCGAATGGGGCGCGTTGTCTATCAGGCTCATCTCACCCACATAGTCACCCGACTTCAGCGTCGCCAGGATCACCTCGCGACCCTTGTTGTCGGTCATCACCACGCGGGTCCGCCCGGCAAGCACAATATAGAGCGCATTGCTCATCCTGCCCTGCTCCACCAGGATCTCTCCGCGCTTGAAGCGCTTTTTGGACACCGTCGCGGCCAGCGCCTCTGCCTGCGCCGGCGTCAGCATGGTGAAAAGGGAGACCCTGCGGATCAAATCCAGTTTAGTCAGCATTGACATCAAAACAGCTCCGAGAAATTCAGCATCGTGCTTCTTACAATTGGGGTTGCATTGAATTGGCCCGTACTGCCCCGAAATGTACACGGCCCGCTTCCATCTAGACGCAACAAAAGGTTACCCTATGTCCGATCCCAAACACGCCAAAGTCCTGATCCTGGGCTCTGGCCCCGCTGGCTACACCGCCGCCGTGTATGCCGCACGCGCCAATCTCAACCCGGTTCTGGTAACCGGCATGGCACAGGGCGGGCAACTGATGACTACCACCGAGGTCGACAACTGGCCCGCCGACGTGCATGGCGTGCAAGGCCCGGAACTGATGCAGCGTTTTCTGGAACACGCCGAGCGTTTCAAGACCGAGATCCTCTTTGACCACATCAGCGCGGTGGACCTGAGTAAACGCCCCTTCACCCTGACCGGCGACAACACGTACACCTGCGACTCGCTGATCATCGCCACCGGTGCGTCCGCCAAATACCTGGGTCTGCCATCTGAGACCGCCTTTATGGGCCGTGGTGTCTCGGGTTGCGCCACATGCGACGGATTCTTCTATCGCGACCAGATCTGTTGTGTTGTCGGTGGGGGCAATACCGCCGTGGAAGAGGCCCTGTACCTTTCCAACATTGCCAGCAAGGTATATCTGGTGCACCGCCGCGACAAGTTCAAGGCCGAACCGATTCTGGTAGACAAGTTGATGGAAAAAGTGGCCAGTGGCAAGATTGAACTCAAGACCTTCCGTACGCTCGATGAAGTGCTGGGCGATGCCTCCGGCGTGACCGGCATCCGCGTCAAGAGCACCACGGACGGAACCACCGAGGACATCACCCTCACCGGCTGCTTCATAGCCATTGGCCACGCGCCCAATACCGAGATCTTTCAGGGGCAACTCGAAATGGCCGGTGGCTACATCGTCACCCAGGGCGGTCTCAAGGGGTTCGCCACGCAAACCTCTGTCCCAGGCGTTTTTGCCGCCGGGGATGTACAAGACCATGTGTACCGCCAGGCCATCACCAGTGCGGGTACCGGCTGCATGGCGGCCCTGGATGCCCAACGCTTCCTCGAACAGGAATAATTGGCTATAATCCAAGGCTTTGCTGAATTCGACCCGCGAGGGTTTCGGGTCATTGGCAAGCACCGCTGGTTATCCGGCGGGGGGTTACCGCCACCCTTTTCATTGGCGAGGTGAGGCTAGAGCGAGACGCAGGCAGCCAGGTTTTCCAGGTAGTTTGCGTCGCCAGTAATAGCCGTTTAAGAAGTATCGGAGTGTCCTTATGGCACGCGTATGTCAAGTCACGGGCAAAGGCCC
>CAINUX010000020.1 GCA_903853895.1 uncultured beta proteobacterium
GGTGGCGGCACTGCCGTTGTGGCAACTAGAGCACACCGTGGCCGCCGTGAACAGACTGTGGTCAGGCTTGGAACCCAGCCAGGTGCTGGTCGACTTGTGGCAGTTCTCGCACACCGTCTGGCCACTGTGGATGGCGGTGGCTGGCCGACTGCTCAGGCCAAAACTGGCGCTCAGGTGGCAGGTCGCGCATTGGGTGGACAACGACACATTGGTGTGAAACTTCCCAGGGCTCCAGCTGGTGTAGCCCGCTTTGTGGCAGCTGTCGCAATTGGTGATGGCAACACCACTCAATGACTGATACGGAATGTGGTTCGCCGACTTGCCATCAGCCGGCGGATAGGCCCCGCTGTGGCAGGTGGAACACTGGTTGCTGACCGGCATCTGCGTATGGTTCCACTTGGCAGGCTTCCACCCGCTGGTGTTGTGACAACTCCCGCAGTTCACGCTGGTTGGAATGTGCATAGCCACTTTACCTGTGGCCGCACTGCCGTTGTGGCAACTGGAGCAATTGGTGGCGCTGTTGTACAGACTGTGGTCGGGCTTGGAGCCAAGCCAGGTGCTGGTCGACTTGTGGCAGTTCTCGCACACCGTCTGACCA
This sequence comes from uncultured beta proteobacterium, assembly GCA_903853895.1. Classification (GTDB taxonomy): domain Bacteria; phylum Pseudomonadota; class Gammaproteobacteria; order Burkholderiales; family Burkholderiaceae_C; genus Allorhodoferax. Next base: position 599 of record CAINUX010000020.1, read on the forward strand.
CTGTGAATGGCAGTTGCCGGCCGCGCGGTCGCTCCAAAGCTGGTGCTCAAGTGGCAGCTGGCGCACTGGGTCGAAACAGACGCATTGGCATGGAACACACCGGGATTCCAGCTGGAGTAACCTCCCTTGTGGCAACTGTCGCAGTTGGTGATCGACACGCCACTGAGGGACTTGTACGGAATGTGGTTGGCAGTAAGACCGCTGGCGGGCGGGAAGCCACCGGTGTGGCAGGTCGAACACTGGTTGGCCACTGGAGCCTGCGAGTGGTTCCACTTGGTCGGCTTCCACCCCGTGGTGTTGTGGCAGCTGATGCAGTTCGCGCTGGTCGGAAAGTGCGCGGCCGTCTTGCCCGTCGCCGAACTGCCGTTGTGGCAGGTCACGCAGTTGGTAGCACCGGTGAAGCCGCTGTGGTCGGGTTTGGCGCCGCCCAGCCAGGTGCTGGTCGACTTATGGCAGTTCTCGCACACACTTTGGCCATTGTGGATGGCCGTCGCTGGCCGACCCGTGGCCCCGAAGCTGCTGCTCATGTGGCAGGTTGCGCACTGCGTGGATACGGAAACATTGGTGTGAAACTGGCCAGGATTCCAGCTGGTATAGCCACCCTTGTGGCAGCTGTCGCAGTTTGCAATCGAGACACCTTTAAGGGACTTGTACGGAATGTGGTTGGCCGTAGGTCCGCTGGCCGGCGGAAAACCACCGGTATGGCAGGTCGCGCACTGATTGGCCACCGGCATCTGGCTGTGGTTCCAGGTAGTCGGTTTCCACGCAGCTGTCGTATGGCAGCTGATGCAGTTCGACGCAGTCGGCATGTGGGTGCCCGCCTTGCCCGATGCCGCACTGCCGTTGTGGCAGCTAGAGCAATTGGTCGCACTGTTGAACAGACTGTGATCGGGCTTGGAGCCTGACCAGGTGCTGGTCGACTTGTGGCAGTTCTCGCAGACACTCTGGCCGTTGTGGATGGCAGTCGCCGGCCGTGCAGCGGCACCAAAACTGGTGCTCATGTGGCAGGTTGCGCATTGCGTCGATACGGAAACATTGGCGTGAAACTGGCCCGGATTCCAACTGGTGTAACCGGCTTTGTGGCAACTGTCGCAGTTCGCAATCGACACGCCACTGAGCGACTTGTAGGGAATGTGATTGGCTGTCGGTCCATCGGCAGGTGGAAAGCTCCCGGAGTGGCAGGTCGAACACTGGTTGGCGACGGGCGCCTGAGCGTGGTTCCAGCTGGTGGGTTTCCATCCGGTGGTGGTATGACAACTGGTGCAATTCAGACTGGTGGGAATATGGGTGGTGGTCTTGCCGGTCGCGGTGCTGCCGTTGTGGCAACTGGCACAGTTGGTGGCGCTGATGAATCCGGCATGGTCCATACCGGACGCGGGCAACCAGCCCGACGTCTTGTGGCAGGTGCCGCACGAGGCCGTTGTCTGAATGTGACCGGACGGTTTGCCAACCGTTGTGGCTCCGTTGTGGCAACTCCCGCAGGCATTGGCGGCAACCCCTGCATGGTCAAACTTGGCGCCGACAAACGTCGCCGTGGTGTGGCAGCTGTCACAGCCCAGTTGGGACTGAAAGTGGGCTGACGGTTTGGTGACATTGGCACGCGACAGGCGTGTACCACTGGTGTGGCAGCTGGCGCAGTCTTTGGGCGTGCCTTTGAACACGCCGGCGATATGGCACGACTCGCAACGGGAATTGGTGTGCACGCCCGTCAGGGCATAGCCAGTCTTGACGTGGTCAAAGTCGCGCGTGCCGCTTTGGGCCTGCAGTGCACCGCTGCAAATGAGGAGCAAGAGCGCAAAAAATATTCGCAAACGCTGACTCATGGACGATCCCCGCGGGGTGAATCGACACGGTTCCTGATCTTCTTCCAGCCGTCTACGCCATGGCACTGTTCACAGCGGTTGCCAAACTGGCCGTCATGCACATCGTCCGCCCGGTGGCACGCAATGCAGGCCGTGCCAACTTTTGCGGCATCCATATTCTTGGGCGCGGGTTGTCGATGGCAACTCTCGCACGGAACCTTGCGGTGCGCACCGTCGAGCCGGTACGTCGACCGGCGGTCGTGGTCAAAGTCCCAGACGGACCAGGCACGGGTGTTGTGACAGGATTCGCAGCGCATTCCAAACTTCTCTTTGTGTTTGTCTTTATTCTTGTGGCAAGAAATGCAATCCTTTTGTGCATCTTTGTAACGACTTGTCGCATGGCAGTCTTTGCACGGCGTGGTGATATGGCGCCCCGTGAGCGGAAAGCGGGACTGCGCGTGGTCGAACTGAGTGGTCTTCCAGGACTTGTCGCCATGACACTGTTCACACTTGGCGCCCAACTGGTTCTCGTGCTTGTCGTCCTTCTTGTGACAGCTGATGCAATCCACTACCGTATTGCGATAACTGCGCAAGTCTTTGTGACAGGCGTTACATTTAATTTTTGAATCGGCATGCGCATTGCGCAGCTTGAACTTGGTGCGGTCATGGTTGAAGCGGCCCTCGGTACTCTTCCAGTCGCGCTCGGCATGGCACTCGGCGCATTTGTCGCCCAGGTTGCCGACGTGCTTGTCGTCTTTCTTGTGGCAGCCAATGCACTCCTTGGGCGCCTCCTTGAACATGGCGCTCTTGTGGCACTCCTTGCATTCGGTCTTGGCATGCTTGCCCAGCAAGGGGAAGGTGGTCGCCTCATGGTCAAACTTGGGGGATTCCTTCCAGTTGCGCTCGGTGTGGCAGTTGCCGCACTCCTTGCCCAGAGACTCCTTGTGCTTGTCATCCTTCTTGTGGCAGCTATTGCAGTCCTGGCTCACTTTCACCTTGTACAGGTGCCCGCTGTGGCAGTCCGCACAGGTCGTGGTGCGGTGCTTGCCACGCAAGGCATAGCGGGTGTCGGCGTCGTGATTGAAGGTTGAGGGCTTCCAGAGTTTGGCGTTGTGGCAGTTGTCACACTTCTCCCCATACTGGCCCTTGTGCCCCTTGTGGCCGTCGTCGTCCTTGCGGTGGCAGGCGTAGCAGGCCTGGGGCGTTTCCTTGTAGTTGCTGTTCTTGTGGCAGTCGGCGCACTTGGTGTCCACGTGTTTGCCGGTCAGCGCGAAGCGCGTCTTGTCGTGGTCAAACTTGGCTTCCTTCCACAGATTTTCATTGTGGCAATCGGCGCACTTGGCGCCCAGTGAACCCTTGTGCACATCGTCCTTGCGGTGGCAGGCGTTGCACTCCATTGGCGCCTCACGAAATTTCTTGCCTTCCACATGGCACTTGGCACATTCCACCTTCTGGTGCTTGGCACGCAGGCCGAAGTCAGTTGGCGTATGGTCAAATTTGTTCTTGTCGAACTCGGCAATGGTGGCGCTGCGTCCTTTGTGGTCGGTGTGGCAGGAGCGACAGGTTTGCGGCTTCTGCTTTCCGTGAAAGCCTGTCTTGTCCCTGACATCAGCACCCACATCCTTGTGACAGGCCATGCAGAGCCCCTCCTGGGCCTTGCGGTCAAACTTGGTGTGGCACTGCTTGCACTCGTCATCCACCTTGGCATGGGATTGCACCAATTTCCCCGGTGAGACGATGGACTCAATCCCCTGTGCCAGCGCCGGACCGCCCAACCACAGGCCAGCAGACAAGCAAACCAACGCCCCGCGCAGCCATCGCAGCACCGTTTTGGCGTCTGCACTCACCCTCGCGCCCCTAATACGCATGCACGGCGACCACGTGGACAATGGCGCTGATCACCAGCAGGTACACGAATGGAATATGGGCCACATGCCACAACGAAAACAGCTTTTCATAGGCCGTGAAATGGGCCACCTTGACGACGGCGGTCAGGTAGCGGCGCACCAGTTTGCGTGCATGGCGCTCGCGCCGGGCCAGATCGTCTGGGGACCAGTGGCTGTGTGCGGCGAGCTTGCGGATGGGCGCCTTCAGTTCCGACACACACTGCCGGTAGACGAATACCTGCATGATCGGCAACCAGAAGACCTGGCGGAAGTAGGTCAGCCACCCGGGTTTGGCCTGTAGTTCGGTCTGCTCAAAGGCACGCAATTTGGCTTCCACCGTGGGGGCAAACGCCAGTCGGGACCGGACATCTTCCTGTTCCGGCGACACGTGGGCCTGCAGCTCCTTGAGGCTGACAACTTCCCCCCGCAGGCCCCGGTGCACCCGCGCGTAGATGAAACGCCCCACCACGCCACTGAGCGCCACAATGATCATGCTGTACAGGGCCACCGCAGCGTTCAACGAACCCACATGGAACGTCGAGTGCAGCAGAATCAGCAGCGGCCCACCGACGCCCAGCATCATGTGGACCAAAAACCACCACTTGACCCGCCCCCACCCCTGGGCGAACCTGAAGTGCTTGCGCAATGGGTAACTAAACAGCAGCAACATCATGACGCCGCCCGCCACGCCCAACCAGTAGCCCACGTCATCGCCCGCTTCGAAAAAGCCCTGGCGACTGATTTGCCAAACGATCCAGGTCAGGGCAATGAGTACCAGATAGACCACGGTGTCAGTCGCCAGCGCAGGAGGGGGTGCCCGCTGTTGACCGGCAGGGACTGGCCGGTGGGTCGAAGTCTGGCTCATGGGGATGATTTGGACAAAAAATCCAAGCCTATTGGCTAAATGTTAAGAGTTTCTTACGTGCTGAAGGCACAAGCGTAACGAGTCGTAACACGCAACGCCCCAGTCAAACATTCAAAATTCATAGCAACATATTCAACAAACACGAGGGCTACAGGCTGTTTTATTGAAGGAGTTACAACCCGGCCTCCCCCAGACTCCCGCTCAAAGGTTGTAACCGTTTTTCCCTGAATGTCCGATGGTGGCTCAAGCTTAAGAACACCTTAAGAACCGGCTTCTAACCTTGCCTGCGTAAAAACAAACGGTTGCACGCGCAATTGGCGCGCCCAAATCAGAAACAGGTGGATGACGTGAGCTTTGGCCTATTGCTGGACTTTGGAGCAGACGTTGATGGTGTTTGGGCCTACAAGGACCCTTTGCAGGTCAGGCTTGCCCAATTGGCTCTCGAAGTATTGGAGTGGGACCTTGTGTCCTTCGATGCCTGGCTGTATGGCCCGGACCACTGGCGCAGCTACCCCAGGGGTCGTCAGCACCTCATGGGGCTGCGAGAGCAATTGACAAACTCTTTGCTGGCTCACGCTGACAGCGAAACTGATCAGCGCCAGGACATCCAAAACTACTTTCAGCATGCGCGCAGGCTAGCCTTGAGAATGGACAATCTTCCAGCAACCCTGAGGCTGGCAATGGTGGCCGTCAGCCGGGATAAGACCAAGCGGGTCGCCTCGAGCACCCAGGAAAAGCGCCTCATACGCATCCAGCAGGAGTATGAAGACAGAGTCAAATCCGGTCAAAAATATGGCGCCCAGTCCGAACTTGCCCGAAAGTACGGACTGCCTCTGCACACGGTTCGCAGATCGCTCAAGTCATTAAGAAACTCCTAAGAACTGGACGGCACGATTGAGGCCAAGGAGTCACCATGCATTTGCCAAGCCAAGTTCCATCTCGTTACCCCAATTGGCCGGCGGCGTTTCTTTGGATCAGCGCCGCACTCTCACTTTCCGTGCAGGCGGCATCGCCGTCAGAGCTACCGTCCGGCTCTGCGCCGAGTGCGTCGCGGGGCCAGGAATTTTTCACCAAAAACCACGGCCGCGAATGGAGCTGTGCATCGTGCCACGGTGTGGTGCCTACACAAATCGGCAAGCACGCGTCGACCGGAAAATCGATCGGCCCATTGGCTCCTGCATTCAATGCCGAACGCTTCACGGACGCAGCCAAGACCGAGAAGTGGTTTCGTCGCAACTGCAACGACGTGGTAGGACGCGAGTGCACGCCTGCCGAGAAGGCCGACGTGCTGAATTGGCTGAAAAGCCTCAAGACCTGATGCCTTACCCACTCCACGCCCCTGCAAGGGAGCACCCCATGCAAAACAAAACCAGCTCCTGGGTCCTTCGGGTATTGATCACCGCAGTGACAGCCAGCGGATTCGGCCATGCGGCTGTGGCAGACAGCAACGGCCGTGCCGTGGCCTTGTTGCCTTTGTACAAGAAGGAGTGCGAGTCATGCCACGTGGCCTACCCGCCCACGTTGATGCCCGCGGCATCGTGGTCCCGGATCATGGGCAACCTGTCAAAGCACTTTGGCACAGACGCATCATTGGACCCCGCCACCGTAAAGCAGATCTCGGGATGGATTGCCGCACATGCAGGAACCTACAAGCGTGTGAACGAGGAACCACCGCAGGACCGCATCACGCGCACGGTGTGGTTCGATCGCAAGCACCGCGAAGTGTCTGCTGCCACCTGGAAGCTCCCCGCAGTCAAAAGCGCCGCCAATTGCGGAGCCTGCCACACGCAAGCCGATACCGGAGACTTCAATGAACGAAACATCCGCACACCCCGCTAAGTCGGAGCAGGTCCTGGTTTGGGATGCGCCCGTGCGAGCATTCCACTGGCTGATGGTGTTGTGCTTCACCGGCGCCTATTTGACATCTGAAAGTGAAGCCTGGCGCCTGATCCATGTGACACTGGGTTACACCATGGCAGGTCTGGTGGCGTTTCGACTCGTGTGGGGCCTGATCGGGACGCGCTATGCCCGCTTCACATCGTTCGTTCGCGGACCGCAGGCGGTTGCCCACTACGTGCGCAGCTTGCTGCGCCAAAACCCGGAACACCACACCGGTCACAACCCGGCCGGCGCTCTGGCGATTGTTGGCATGCTGGGGTTGACTATGGCCATAGCGGCTACAGGCTGGGCAACCTATGACGAAATCGCTGGTGAGTGGGTAGCCGAACTGCACGAAGCAGTTGCCAACGGCATGCTGCTGTTCATCGGCGTCCATATCGCCGGCGTGGCCGTGTCAAGCTGGTTACACAAGGAAAATCTGCCTCGCACCATGGTGACCGGCCGCAAGGAGGGCTCCCCCGAGCAAAGCATCCGCAGCGCCTGGCATGGCCTGGCGATCATCATGCTGGCGGCCGTTCTAGGCTTCTGGTACCTGCAATGGCAGAGTGCACCGAACGCTGACAGTCCCAGCGTAACCGCGCGTCCAGCCGTCATCGACAAACACACGCACCACAAAGACTAGAACAGTATCGCGGGTCAGAGGACAATCACGGCATGCGCATCCTGCTTGCTGAAGACGACGCCCTGTTGGGAGATGGCCTGCGCGCGGGGCTGCGCCAGCTTGGCTTTCAGGTGGATTGGGTGCGTGATGGCGACGCCGCAGAACGCGAGCTGCGGGCGCAGGCCTACGCAGCCGCTGTACTGGATCTGGGACTGCCTCGCATGGACGGTTTGGCCGTGTTGACGGCGATCCGAAAGGCCCGCATTGCGACACCCGTGCTGGTGCTGACGGCACGGGACACGGTCCCAGAGCGCATCCTCGGATTGGACACGGGAGCAGACGACTATGTTGTCAAGCCCGTGGACCTGCTCGAACTGGCGGCCCGCTTGCGGGCTCTGGTCCGCCGGTCTCATGGTCGGCCGGATGAATGCCTGACGGCACAGGATGTGGTGCTGGACCCTGCATCGCGCACGGTGCGCCGCGCGGACCTGCCTGTCGTCTTGTCGACGCGGGAGTTCGACCTTTTGCACGCATTCATGTTGGGTGCTGGACGGGTGCTGTCACGTGAGCAACTGGAGCAGCAACTGTACAGCTGGGGTCAAGAGGTGGATAGCAATGCCATCGAGGTCCATATCCACAATTTGCGCCGCAAGTTGGGCAGCAGTCTGATCCAGACCGTACGTGGTGTCGGCTACATGCTGCTGCGCGACGCACCCACACCATGACCACATCACCCTACTCCCTGCAACGCAGACTGTTGATGGTGGTGTTAGGCGTGGTCGTGGTCGTGTGGCTGACGACGACTGCACTGACCTGGTTTGACGCGCGCCATGAACTCGATGAATTGCTCGATGGCCATCTGGCGCAGGCTGCGGCTATTCTGGTCGTGCAGCAGGCGCAGGAAGGGGAGGAGGACAACCACGGGGAAGGGGTGGATGCCCCCTCGTTGCACCACTATGCCCCCAAAGTGGCCTTTCAGGTGTTTCACGAAGGGCGGCTGGCCATGCGCTCATCCAATGCACCAGACCAGCCCATGGCGGGCGCAGACCGTGACTTCATAGCGGGCTTTGACACGGTAGAGATTGGCGGTGCCGCCTGGCGGGTCTTTTCAGCGCACGGTTCCGAGAACGACGTTCACGTCTATGTCGGGGAGGAAGTCCACTCACGGGCCAACATTCTTTGGGCGGTGCTGCGCAGCACTTTGTTGCCGATGGCCGTGGCTTTGCCTTTGCTGGCTCTTGCACTGTGGTGGGCCATCCACCGCAGCCTGGCACCCATGCGCCAGCTCGGGCTCACGCTGAGTCGGCGTCAGCCCAGCGCTTTGGAGCCGCTGGCGTTGGACGGAGCGCCGGCAGAGATTGCCCCCGTGGTCCACGCGCTCAATGATTTGTTCGAGCGCATTGGAAGCTTGCTTGAGTCGGAGCGCCGTTTTACGGCGGATGCCTCGCACGAACTCCGCACACCGATTGCCGCCATCCGTGCCCAGGCGCAGGTCGCCATGGCAGAGGCTGATGATCTGGCGCGCCAAAATGCCCTGAACAACACCCTGGAAGGCTGCGATCGTGCCATCCGGCTGGTCGACCAATTGCTGACCTTGTCGCGCTTGGAGTCCTCAAGCACTCCACACTTGGCAACCCTGGACCTGGGGCCACTGGTCCGTCGCGTAGTGGCAGATGTTGCGCCCAAAGCTGTTGGCAAAGGACAGACTCTGGAGCTGGACACAACGCCAGATTGCCGCATGGCCGGCAGTGAGACGCTGCTCGCGGTTTTAGTACGCAATCTCGTTGACAACGCCATACGCTACAGCCCCCGGGGAGCGCGCATCCTGATTGCCGTACAGCACAGCGAAGGGCAGGTAAGTTTGCGCGTGGAAGACAGCGGACCGGGCCTCTCCGACAACGATCTGAAGCGATTGGGTGAGCGGTTTTTCCGGGTACCTGGAAGCGATGAAAACGGCAGCGGTTTGGGCTGGTCGATTGTGAAGCGAATTGCAGCTGTGCTCAATTTGAAGGTTCAGGCCCAGCGTTCCACGCAACTGGGTGGTCTTGCGGTGACTGTGCTGGCGCCTAGCGCCAACGTATAGCGGAACGAATGCACTGCAGGATCAGCATGCATTCCTATTGCGAGACACGACCCCACTCCTGCTCATAGGTAGTCACCAGTATCTGGTTCGACAGCCGATTCACTTCCGCCGGCACCCGTGCCATGTCTTTCGGAAAGTCAAACAACAACGGCAGGGTTTGGGGTCCCAAAAACCGCAGGCCTTGGGGCAAAGAAGCGGGCAGATGCCAGGGCCGGTGGCTGGCGATGATGTAGCCCCACTCGCCAAAGCTGGGTACGTTGGCGTGGTAGGGCGTCGCATGCAGGCCCACCGACTCGATGGTACTGGCCACGGTCCAGAAGCTCTGGCGCGCCACCAGTGGCGACGTAGTCTGGATGACGGCATAACCACTGGCCGACAGACGTTGGGCCAGCAGTGAATAGAAGGTGTTGGTGTAGAGCTTGCCAATGGAGAAGTTGGTCGGATCCGGAAAGTCCACGACGATGACATCGAATATGTCCGGCTCGCCCTCGCCGTGCCCCTGCAACCACTGAAACGCATCCGTGTTGACAATGCGCAACTTGGGTGAACGCAGAGCGCCCGCATTCAACGCGGCCATGGCTGGATCTTTGGCGAACAGGCCCGTCATGTTGGGGTCCAGCTCCACCAGGGTGACACTTTCCACACTGGGGTACTTGAGGATCTCGCGCACCGCCATGCCATCACCGCCACCCAGAACCGCCACTTTACGCGGCGCACCGAAGGCCGACATGGCGGGGTGGACCAGGGCCTCGTGGTAGCGGTATTCATCGCGCTCGGCAAACTGCAGGTTGCCATTCAGAAACAGCTTGTGCCCCGTGCGACCATCGGTGACGACGATGCGCTGGTAGGGCGACGTGGCCGCCAGCACAATGCGGTCGTGATAAAACTTGTCTTCCGCCAGTGTGGTGATCTCGTCCGCCACAGCAAGCCCCGCCGCCAGAATGCCCACGGTCAGCACGCATGCCCAGGCGTGGGCTGCAAAGTGGCGCAGCTCGTGCCGAAACACCCACAGCGTCCAGAACGCAACAGCGGCATTCAGCAAGCCAAACAGCAGCCCGGTGCGAATCAGGCCCAGCTGCGGCACCAGCAGCAGCGGAAAGGCCACCGACACGGCCAGCGCACCCAGGTAGTCAAAGGTCAGCACCTGCGACACCAGGTCCTTCAGCGCGACCTCGCGCTTGAGAATGCGCATGACCAGCGGAATCTCCAGGCCCACCAGAACGCCCACCACGCCCACCATGGCGTACAGCAGAAAGCGGAAGGCACCCGGCATGTAGGCATTGGCCAGAAACAGCAGGCCCGGCAAGGCGCCGCCGGCCAGCGCTACCAACAGCTCAATGCGCAAAAAATGTGCCGGCAACTGGCGCTCGAAGAAGCGTGACAACCACGAGCCCACGCCCATGGCAAACAGGTAGGAGCCGATGACGGTGGAGAACTGCAGAACCGAGTCGCCCAGCACGTACGAGGCCAATGCCCCCGCGGCCAGTTCGTACACCAGCCCGCAGGCAGCCACCACAAACACGCTGGCCAGCAGCGTAACTTCAAGTGGCCTTGCGGTACGGCGCAATACGCGAATCGACAAGCGTGGAGGCCTAATGAATTGCGGCAGCGATGATCACGCAAATGCCCAGACTCATGGCAGCCACCACCAGTGCCAGCGCCACGTTTTGCTTCTCGACAATTTCGCCCCACAAATCGTAGGGCGTGATCTTGTCGATGATGAGAAAGCACAACCAGAAGACCGCAACACCTATCAGCGCAAATACCAGTGAGGCCAGAACCGCGCCGGGTTTCAACATCTCAAAGCCCATGGGACTCTCCTTCAAACAAAAAAACAGGATGCATCACTTGTGACCTCCACCACCTGAAAATCCACCAAACGAGCCACCCGAACTACGGGAGCCCGACGACGAAGAACAGTTCTCGACACGGGGGTCGCAACTGGAGCAACGGCTCAGCAGCGACAGCAGAATCAGCGTGACGATGAGCACCACAATGATGGTGCCGATGCCAATGCTGCGTGCGGCGCTGAAGGGCGCCGCATCCTCGCGCTTGAGCAAATCTTTCTTGCCCTCCAAGCCAAAGGCCTTGGCCACCACGTCGCTGGCCAGCTGGTCTCCGCTGGACCACACCAGTTCGGCGGCGCTTTGTTCCATGGAGAGAAGGCGTTTGCCGTTGGCAAAGTCCTTGTTCTGCGTCGTCTGGCCGCGCTGCACCGGCCAGTAAAACTCTCCACAGACGTAGTTGGTTTCAGCGGTGTAGCTGTACTTCAAGGTGTAGTTGGTACCCAGGTAGCTGGCGCTGTTCGCGTTAGAGCTGGTCATGCTGGGTGCGCCGGTCGTGGGGCGCACCAGGCTCCAGCCCTCTTCGGAGTCCACCAGAAAACTGAAACCTTTCTTCTGGTTGTAGAGCAAGTACTCGCTCCAGCCAAAGTGCTCGTCGTCGCCAGGCGCCACGCCCATGCGGTGCTGGAAGCCCACCACCTGCCACTGCACGCCCTGCAACTGACCCAGACTGCCCAATGGAATCAGGGGCTGGATGGGCTCGTCCTGGATGGCAGACTTCAACTCGCCGCCAATTCCCTGGCTCAGGTCGATCACGCTGTTGCAGCTGCCACAGGTGATGCTCTTGCTGGTGGTCAAGGCCACGGTCACCGGTGCGCCGCAATGCGGGCAGTTGAACTGGCGGCCTTTCTCGTCCTTGACCGATTCATCTTTCAGGCCCTTGAGCGCCAGGTCGTCCAACAGCACGGCCGTGCCTTGCGAGACGACGGGCGGTGTGGCGGTGTAGTCGATGCTGATGACTTCGCCACTGGCGCTGCGCAGCTCGACGACATCAAACGCCTGGCCCAGCGGCGGCAACTTGGGCAACTCGCCCTGGGCGCTGATGAGCTGGGCCGACACATTGCTGGCCACGCTGAAGGGCTTGCCATTGATGCCCACCTGCTTGCCCACCACGTAGCGATCGGCCGGTGGCATGTTGCGCACCTGGGTGTTGGGCTGGGTGAAGACGTAGGCACCATTGTCTTCGGCCAGCCAGCCGGACTCCCCATCATCAAACAGAGCATTCCACTCGGCCCAGGTGCCCTCGGCGGTCTTGTACTGCAGACGCCCGATCAGCGTGAAATGGCGTTTGTTGTAGGTGCCGTCGGCAAACAGCTGCAGCGGGCTGTGGTCGTCAAACAGCTCGGCCATCTTGCCGATGCGCGACAACACATCACCCTGGCGCACCACCGTGCTCTGGCAGAAGCCGCACACCGCGTGCGTGGACTGCGCCGCGCGAAATTCGACCGGCGCACCGCAGCCAGGGCAGGGCGCAGTGTAGGAACGTTGGGTAGCGCTGGCCAAGGAGGGAGGGTGGTAAGGGTTTATGCGAACGGAGGACCGCGACGAGAGGTCTGGGCGGCAAAGCGTTTTGCGCAGGTCAAGGAGGAGCCCGAAGGGCGGGGAACACGAAGCAGAACGCTTTGCAGCCCAGACCGGACCCGCCCAGAAGCTACACCAGCTTCTTCAACAACTCGGCCTTCTTGGCAGCAAATTCGTCTTCGGTCAGAATGCCCTTGGCCTTCAACTCGCCGAGCTTTTCCAGCGTGGCTATGATGTCGTCGGGCTTGAGCGTGGCAGCCGCCTGCGCCGCTGCCGCCGAAGCCGCAGCATGGGCGTTGCCCTGCAAGCCAGCCTGCAGGTTTTGCGCCAGTACCTGGCCCAGCGCCACACCTGCGCCCAACCCCATGGCGTCTCCGGCAATGCCACTGCCACCGCCGCCGCCCTCGGCAAACTTGGGTATGGCCTGCGCCGTCTGGTACTGCATGAACTTGCCCATGTCGTTGCCGACCATGCCCATGCCGATCTTCTGGTCCAGAATCTTCTGCAGCTCTTCTGGCAACGAGACGCTCTGCACCGTCATGCCCTCGACCTTCAGGCCCAGTTTGGCCATCTCCGGCGCCAGCTGCGTGGTCAGAGCCTTGGCAAATTCGATCTGGTTGGATGCCAGGTCCAGGAACGGAATGCCACTGGCGGCAATGGCGGTGCTGATGTTTTGCAGCACCAGGCCGCGCAGCTGGCCTTCCACGTCGGCCACGGTGTAGACCTCACGCGTGCCCGAAATCTCGGTATGGAACAGCTTGGGGTCTTCGATGCGGAATGCGTAGTTGCCGAAGGCACGCAGGCGCACCGCGCCGAAGTCCTTGTCGCGGATCGTGATGGGCTGGGGCGTGCCCCATTTTTGATCGATTTGCTGGCGGGTGCTGAAGAAGTAGACATCGCTCTTGAAGGGCGACTCAAACAACTTGTCCCAGTTCTTCAGATAGGTCAGCACCGGCAGTGTCTGCGTCGTGAGCTTGTGGGTGCCGGGGCCAAACACGTCGGCAATCTTGCCTTCGTTGACGAACACCGCCATCTGAGACTCGCGCACCACGAGCTGGCCGCCATTCTGGATTTCCATGTCCCGCATGGGGAAGCGCCAGGCCAGGGTTCCGTCACCGTCTTCGGTCCACTGGATGATGTCTATGAACTGCTTCTTGATGAAATCCATAAGTGCCATGGTGTGGGCCTCCTGCTTGGGGTTAACGTGAACCGGTGGCAATGATACACAGCATGCTGGCGCTTGTGTCGCCTCACAGGTTGTATGGGATATGCTGACGCCATGAGCCTGCTTTTCACCCCCTACACCCTGCCATCGCCACGCGGTGGCCTGGCCCTTGCCAACCGCATCGTGGTGGCCCCAATGTGCCAATACGCTGTGCGCGATGGGGCAGCGTCAGACTGGCACCTGATGCACTGGGCCAACTTGCTCAACAGCGGCGCCGGGTTGTTCACGATTGAGGCAACGGCTGTGGTCCCCGATGGCCGGATCACGCCCGGCTGTCTGGGCCTCTGGGATGACTCGACGGCGCACGCACTGGCTGACACCTTGCAGCGCGCACGCACACTGGCACCACCCACGCCGGTGTGCATCCAGCTGGCTCACGCCGGCCGAAAGGCATCCAGCGCTGCGCCGTGGCATGGTGGGCAGCTGATTGCCAGAGGCCACGGTGGCTGGGAGACATTTGGGCCCTCTGACCTGCCCCAATTGCCTGGTGAGGCCCCACCGACCGAACTGGACCTGGCCGGGATAGCCCACATCACTGCGGCCTTTGTCATTGCCGCACGGCGGGCCGATGCCATGGGCATCGAAGCCATTGAACTGCATGCCGCCCACGGCTATCTGCTGCACGAATTCCTGTCGCCCATTGCCAACCAGCGCACGGATGCCTATGGCGGCAGTTTTGATAACCGCATCCGCTTTCCGCTGGAAGTTTTTTCAGCCGTGCGCCAGGCATTTGATGGGGTTCTGGGCCTGCGCGTATCGGCCAGTGACTGGGTCGAGGGTGGTTGGGATGTAGCCCAGAGCGCTGAGTTTGCCAACCGCCTCAAGTCACTGGGATGCGACTTCATCCACGTGTCGTCTGGCGGTATTTCACCTGCACAGAAGATTGCGCTGGGTGCCGGGTACCAGGTGCCGTTTGCGCGTGACATCCGCCAGGCCAGTGGCCTGCCCACAATGGCGGTGGGCCTGATTACGGATGCGCACCAGGCCGAAGCCATTCTGCAGGCCGGCGATGCCGATCTGGTGGCGCTGGCCCGCGCGTTCTTGTACGAGCCGCGGTGGGGTTGGCATGCCGCAGCGGCACTGGGCGGCGAAGTGGCGGCCAAGGAGAACTACTGGCGTTGTGTGCCCCGTGACGCACAAGCCATCTTTGGCAAGGTCTCCATTGGCATGCGCTGAAGAAAACGGCATGCGCGCGCCGTCGATCCCTGCCATGCTGCTGGCGGCCGGTCGGGGCGAGCGCATGCGCCCGCTGACCGACGCCACGCCCAAGCCCCTGCTGCTGGTGCAGGGCAAGCCGCTGCTGCAGTGGCCGCTGGAGGCACTGGCGCGCGGCGGCTTCGCCCGCGCCGTGGTCAACACGGCCTGGCTGGGCGAGCAGATCGCGGAAAAGTTCTCAGGTGCTTTCTGCCTCCAGCCCTCGTCGGATATACATATATCGCTATTGAATCAGGAGCATTTCGTCAGTACCGTCCAGATCCACTACTCCCACGAAGGGCAAGATTTTGGCGGCGCACTGGAGACCGCCGGCGGCATTGCACGGGCGCTGCCGCTGCTGTGCCCGCCATCGACGGGTGCGGCCACGCCGGCAGACGGTGTGTTCTGGGTGCTGGCAGGCGACGTGTTTGCGCCGGACTTTGTGTTCCGCCAGGCCGACGTGGACCGCTTCATGTCCAGTGACAGCCTGGCCCACCTCTGGTTGGTGCCCAATCCCGACCACCACCCGCGGGGCGACTTCGGGCTGGAACCGGCCCCCGCAAGCACCAGTGGCACGACGCTGGCGCTGAACCTGACCGACGACGACCCGCGCCCCCGCTACACCTACAGCACGATCGGCCTGTACCGTGCGGCGCTGTTCGCGCCGCCGTGGTGCGACATTGCGCCTGGCAATCCGCATGCCGTCAAGGCGCCGCTAGGCCCCCTGCTGCGCGCCGCGATGGACCAGCAACGGGTCAGCGCCGCGCTGTACACCGGCCGCTGGGCCGACGTCGGCACGCCACAGCGGCTGGAGCAGCTCAATGCCCCGCAGTAGCCGGCCAAGAGTCCGCAGCGTTCTGGTCCTGCTGGTGGCGTGGGGCATGGCCTCCCTGGCCTGCAGTGCCCAGCCAGCGCCACGGCGAGTGCCTGACACCATGGCCCAGCGCGTTCAGCCCTGCACGGTCTGCCACGGCCCCGGGGGACGGGCCAGCAATGGCGGCTACTTTCCCCGCATAGCGGGCAAACCGGCTGGCTACCTCTACAACCAGCTCATCAACTTCCGTGAAGGTCGACGCACCTACGCCGCCATGACCCACCTGGTGGACTACCTGTCGGATGCCTACCTGCGCGAAATGGCCGAGCACTTTGCCGCACTGGATCTGCCCTACCCGGCCGCGCAAACCCGGGACGCACTGCCGCTGGTGCTGGCACAGGGGCAGTCCCTGGTGTTGCACGGCGACGCCCAGCGCCGCATCCCGGCCTGCGTGGCGTGCCACGGCGCCGCCATGACGGGCATTGCACCGGCCGTGCCGGGCCTGCTGGGCCTGCCGCGCGACTACGTGGTCGCCCAGTTGGGGGCCTGGCAGACCGGCAAACGCCATGCCACGGCACCCGACTGCATGGGCCAGATCGCTACGCAGTTGACCGCCAGCGAGATCAGTGCCGTTGCCACCTGGTTGTCGGCACAAGCACTGCCCGCCCAGCCCAGGGCGCTGCCACGGCGCACCACGGATTGGCCCCTGGAGTGCGGCAGTGGTGCGCAGTAGA
>CAINUX010000021.1 GCA_903853895.1 uncultured beta proteobacterium
AGGTACTCGCCCACGTGGCCTGGACAGCGACTCAGAAAATAGCCGCCCCCTACATCCGGGAACAATCCGATGCCGGTCTCCGGCATGGCCATCTTGGTACGCTCGGTCACGATGCGTACACGGCCACCCTGGCTGATACCCATGCCGCCGCCCATCACCACACCGTCCATGAAGGCGATGTAGGGCTTGGGGTAATTGTGAATCAGGTGGTTGAGCGTGTATTCCTGTGTAAAGAAATCATCCAGCGCAGGATCGCCGGCCAGCGCGGCCTGGTGAAAGAAACGGATATCGCCACCGGCGCAGAAGCCACCAAACAAGGCTTCGGGGGTTCCGGGACGTCCGACCTTGTTGCTGCCACGGATAGCTACGGCAAACACCGCCGAATCATCGCGCCAGGCCTGCAAGGTCGCCAACAGCGCCTGCACCATGGGCAGGGACAATGCGTTGAGTGCCTTGGGTCGGTTCAGCGTGATAAGACCTACGCCTCCGGAGACTGAGGTTTGTACTTCTGTGATTACGCTATTCATCATTGCATGTTCCTTTGTTTCCAGCCCAGCAACTCGTTTGTCACCAAGGCTCCAATAACCAGTGTGCCACCAACCAGCACGGTTGGCGCCGGTACCTCGCCCGCACCCAGCCATGCCAGTGCGATGCCGAAAACGACTTCCAGCAGCGCCAGCAAGGATATTTCCGGCGCCTTCAGCACCCGGGCGCAGAGGACCGACAGGACGCAGGGAATGGCCAACTGAAAAACGCCAAGAAAGGCCAGCAGCCCCAGATCATGGACGGTTGCCTGAAATGGATAGGCCAGCGGCAAGGTGACCAGGCAACTGATGACGGCGCCCACGAATACCGCAGGTACCAGGTCAACATCGTGGCCCTGCGCGTGGGCATTTTGCGTCACGGTCCAGTTGGTGGCGCCAGCGACGGGGACGCACAAAGCCACAAGCGTGCCCAGCAACTGCCCACCCGCAAGCTGAGCACCATACATGTACGCAATGCCGGCACCGGCAACAACGATAGCCACCCAGGTGCGCAGCGGTATGCGGTGGCCAATGAAAATGCGGGCGATCAAGGCCGTCATCAGCGGACCCAGCGACATGGTGACCAGTACATTGGCCACACTGGTCAACGTGAGCGCCACCATGTAGGCGGTAAACATCACGCTCCAGCACAGTCCGGATACCCAGAATGCGGTCCCAGCGTGGCGCATATCGGCAAAGACGCGCGCGCCCCGCAAAGCGGGCAGTATGACCAGCAAGGATAGCGCCGTAAACGCCGCCCGCCAAAATGTCACCTCAAAGCTGCGGGCCCCGTCCAGGTGGCGGGTGACCACTCCGGCTGTGGACCACATCAGAGCCACCGCCACCATCAGTCCCACTGCCCGATTATGTGTGAGCCGCATGCCGAGCGTGGGGCAGTCAGTCGTTAGCGTCCAGCGCGTTTGCGTTCGCTCTCCGTCAGGTGGCGCTTGCGCAGACGCACCGACTTTGGCGTGATTTCGACGAGCTCGTCGTCCTCGATGAACTCAACGCCGTATTCCAGCGTCAACTCGATGGGCGGTGTGATCTTGATCGTGTCTTCCTTGCCGGAGACACGGAAGTTGGTCAGCTGCTTGGTACGCGTGGCGTTAACCACTAGGTCGTTGTCACGACTGTGGATACCCACGATCATGCCTTCGTACACAGGATCGTTGGCGCGCACGAACATGCGGCCGCGGTCGTCCAGTTTACCCAGGGCGTACGTGAAGATCTCGCCAGCGTCCATGGAAATCAGTACGCCATTCTTGCGGCCACCGATTTCGCCCTTGTGCGGCTCATAACTGTCGAAAATATTCGAAATCAGTCCGGAGCCACGTGTCAGATTCAGGAATTCATTGGTGAAACCAATCAGCCCCCGTGCCGGGATACGGTATTCCAGGCGCACACGGCCACGGCCGTCCGGCTCCATATTCACCAGATCGCCCTTGCGCTCGCCCAGGGCTTGCATCACACCGCCTTGGTGCTGCTCTTCGATGTCGGCAGTCACCATTTCGATGGGCTCGTATTTTTCGCCGTTGACTTCTTTCATCACCACACGTGGCTTGCTGACGGCCATTTCAAAGCCTTCTCGGCGCATGTTTTCCAGCAAGATGGTCAGGTGCAACTCGCCACGGCCCATGACTTCAAAGATACCTTCTTCGTCGGTTTCCTTGACGCGCAGTGCCACATTGTGTTGCAGTTCCTTTTGCAGACGGTCCCAGATCTGGCGGCTGGTCACGTACTTGCCTTCGCGACCGGCCAAGGGGCTGGTGTTGACGCAGAAGTTCATGGTCAGCGTCGGCTCGTCAACCTTCAGCATGGGCAAAGGCATTGGATTGACAGGGTCGGTGATCGTGACGCCAATGCCAATATCCGTCAAACCGTTGATCAGCACGATTTCGCCGGGGCCTGCTTCTGTGGCCTGTACGCGCTCCAGACCCTGGAAGGTTAAAACCTGGTTGACACGGCCCTTGACGGGCTTGCCGTCCGGACCTTCCATGACCACAACATCCATCATGGGCTTGATCGTGCCCTGGCTGATACGGCCGACGCCGATACGGCCAACAAAGGTCGAGAAGTCGAGTGCGGAAATTTGCAGTTGTAGCGGTGCTGCGGGGTCACCCTGCTGGTGCGGCACGTGCTTCAGAATGGTATTGAACAGGGCCGACATGTCGGGACCCCACTGTTCATTGGGTTCGCCCTCTTCCAGTGAAGACCAGCCGTTGATGCCGGAGGCATAGACCACGGGGAAATCCAACTGTTCGTCGGTGGCTCCGAGCTTGTCAAACAAATCGAATGCGGCGTTGACTACGTAGTCAGGGCGCGCACCGGGCTTGTCCACCTTGTTGACCACCAGAATCGGCTTCAAACCCAGGGCCAGGGCCTTCTTGGTCACGAAACGGGTCTGGGGCATTGGGCCTTCTTGCGCGTCAATCAGTAAAACCACGCCGTCCACCATGGACAGGGCTCGCTCCACTTCACCGCCGAAGTCGGCGTGTCCGGGTGTGTCGACGATGTTGATGTGCGTTCCTTCCCAGGTCACGGCACAGTTCTTGGCCAGAATCGTGATGCCACGTTCCTTTTCAATCGCGTTGTTGTCCATCACCGTATCCACGATTTTCTCGTGCTGGGCAAAGGTGCCGGACTGGCGCAACAATTGGTCGACCATGGTGGTCTTGCCATGGTCGACGTGGGCGATGATCGCGATATTGCGGATTTGGTTATTGCTCATGGTTCACTTTCTCTCTTGAATCTGTTGTGCCAGACGCCTGGGGCGCGCCAGCGGGTTCCTGGTTTCCTGCTTGCTGGGTTTGAGACTGTGCAATCTCAAGCGGGCTCAGCAAGCGCCCCGGTATCAACTCTCCGGCCGTGGTATGGGCCGTGCCCAGCAAGGCATGGGGTTGTGTGCCATACACCGCCACCATTCCCTGATCGGGCCAACTCCCTCGTCTCCGCACGCCGCTTAAAAAGCGCCCTGCATTCTCGCTGTCCAGCGTGACAGTTGTGTGGTTTGGCAGCAATGCATCCACCGGCAACAGGCACGCCAGCCTTTGATCTTCTGTCATAGCCTCCAGCGCTTCCAGCGTCACGCACTGCGCTACCGTGAAGTCACCGGTGGCTGTGCGCCGCAGTCGGGTAAGGTGCGCGCCACATCCCAGCGCCTCGCCTATATCCTCGCCCAGCGTCCGGATATAGGTTCCCTTGCTGCACTTTACTATCATATTGATAGCTGTATGACCAGCCTCGACGAGGGCTATCGCTACATCCAGCTTATGGATTGTGATTGCCCGGGCCTCCCTCTCGATCTCGATACCTGCCCGCGCATACTCATACAAAGCCTTGCCGTCCTTCTTCAACGCACTGTGCATCGGTGGTGTCTGCCGAATCGGCCCGGTAAACCCCGGAACTACCCGGTCAATGTCTTCGACCGTCACCGCAACCGGCCGCACCGCAATCACATCACCTTCCGCGTCACCCGTGCTGGTTTTGGTGCCCAACAGTGCCGTCGCCGCATATTCCTTGTCAGCATCGAGCTGCAACTGGCTGAACTTGGTAGCAGCACCAAAGCACAACGGCAAAACGCCGGTAGCTAACGGATCCAGCGTGCCGGTGTGGCCCGCCTTCTCGGCCCGCAACAACCATTTCACTTTCTGCAGCGCGTCGTTGCTGGACCAGCCCAATGGCTTGTCCAACAACAGCACCCCATGCACAGGGCGCCTGGCAACCCGTGCACGTGGCGCTGTAACCATGTTATTCCTCGTTCTTGGAACGCGAGGCCACGGCCTGCGCGATCAAGGCATTCATGTCCGCCGCACGCTCCGTGGTGCGGTCAAAGTGAAAGTGCAACGTGGGCACGGTATGAATGTGCAAGCGTTTGAACAGCCCGGCACGCAAAAAGCCCGCAGCCTGGTTCAGACCTTCTGCGCACGCTACCGGATCCCCTGTCAACATGCTGAAAAAAACCTTGGCGTGCGCGTAGTCTGGCGTTACTTCTACCGCCTGGATGGTCACCATGCCGACACGGGGATCTTTCAACTCCCGTGCGATCAACTCGGTCAAATCACGCTGGATCTGATCGGCCACGCGGAAACCGCGGTGGGGTGTGGAAGACTTCTTGCGTGCCATGGTCTGGTTTACCGACTACAACGTCCGGGCAATTTCGCGGATTTCGAAAAATTCCAGCTGATCGCCCACCGAGATGTCGTTGTAGTTCTTGAGCTTGATACCGCACTCAAAGCCTTCCTTGACTTCGCGCACATCGTCCTTGACACGTTTGAGCGAGTCCAGTTCGCCTGTGTACACCACCATGTTGTCGCGCAGCAGGCGAAAGCGTGCCGTGCGATTGACCAGGCCAGAGGTGACCATACAACCCGCCACGGTGCCGATCTTGGACGCCACGAAAACGGTGCGAATCTCAGCAGTGCCGAGTATTTCTTCGCGCTTGTCGGGTGTCAACATGCCAGACATAGCCAGTTTCAGGTCGTCCACAGCATCGTAAATGATGTCGTAGTAGCGGATGTCCACACCGTTGTTTTCGGCCAGCTTGCGCGCACCGGCGTCGGCACGTGTGTTGAAGCCAATGATGACGGCCTTGGCAGCTATCGCCAAATTGACATCGGACTCGCTGATGGCACCCACGGCGGCGTACACCATCTGCACCTTGACTTCTTCGGTCGACAGCTTGAGCAGCGATTGTGCCAAGGCTTCCTGCGAACCCTGTACGTCGGCCTTGACGATGATCGGAACCATCTTGACTTCGCCAGCAGAAATGTCCGTGAACATATTTTCCAGCTTGGCGGCTTGTTGCTTGGCCAGCTTGGTGTTGCGGAATTTCCCGGCACGGTAGGTGGCGATTTCACGGGCGCGGCGTTCATCAGCCATTACCATGAATTCGTCTCCAGCCTGCGGCACTTCGGTCAGACCCTGGATTTCCACTGGGATCGACGGACCGGCGGTCTTGATAGACTTGCCGTTTTCGTCCAGCATGGCACGCACGCGGCCATAGGTCTGGCCAGCCAGCACCACGTCGCCGGTCTTGAGCGTACCGGACTGCACCAGAATGGTGGCAACTGGGCCACGGCCCTTGTCCAGACGGGCTTCAATCACCAAGCCCTTGGCCATGGCGTCGACGGGTGCCTTCAGTTCCAGCACTTCGGCCTGCAACAGAACTTGCTCCAGCAGTTCGTCAATGCCTTGTCCGGTCTTGGCCGACACCGAAACAAACGGTGAGCTTCCACCAAATTCCTCGGGAATCACCTCTTCCACCACCAGTTCGTTCTTCACGCGCTCGGGATTGGCATCGGGCTTGTCGATCTTGTTGATCGCCACCACAATAGGAACACCGGCCGCCTTGGCGTGCTTGATAGCTTCCTTGGTTTGCGGCATCACGCCGTCGTCGGCCGCCACCACCAGAATCACAATGTCGGTGGCGTTGGCACCACGGGCACGCATGGCCGAGAAAGCCTCGTGACCGGGAGTATCCAGGAAGGAGACCATGCCGCGCGGAGTTTCCACGTGGTATGCACCAATATGCTGGGTAATGCCACCGGCTTCGCCGGATGCCACCTTGGCGCGGCGAATGTAATCCAACAACGATGTCTTGCCGTGGTCGACGTGACCCATGACGGTCACGACAGGTGCGCGCGGCAGTGCCTCGGCGTGCTGTTGCTGCACTTCGTCATCGGTGAAGGCTTCAGCGTCGTCTAGCGCCGCCACAACGGCCTTGTGTCCCATTTCTTCCACCACGATCATGGCGGTGTCCTGGTCCAAGGGCTGGTTGATGGTGACCATCTGGCCCAGCTTCATCAAATGCTTGATGACTTCCGATGCTTTGACCGCCATTTTGTGCGCCAGTTCGGCCACGGTGATGGTTTCGGGCACATGCACCTCCATCACGCGCGCCTCTACGGGCGCTGCAGCGGTCTGGTGATGGTCGCGATCTCGGTCATTGCTGCCACGCCGGCCCCTTGGACCCGCACGCCAATTCGTTGCACGTCCCGCACCTGCACCTGTATCGCCGCGTGTGGGGATGGCTTTCTTCTTGGCAGGATCACCCGCCCAGCTGCTTGATAGCTTGGCGGACTTGACTTCTTTGCCCGAACCCGGTGCAGCATTGACAGCTCCACCAGCAGCAGGCTTGGCAGGTTTGGCCACAACGCTTCCCGCCGCGGGTTTGTGCAACGTACCTTTCATGCCAGCTTTGGCGTCGGCAGCTGCGGGGGCCTTGGGGGCCTCGGGCTTATGGGCTACCAAAACACGCTTTGGGGCGGACATCATGGAACGAATAGCTGCGGCCTCGGCTTCTGCCTTGCGACGGCGGTCTCCCAAGTCAACGGCTTTCGCGACTTCTTCGTCCGCCAGTGCCTTGGACGCAGCAGCTGCAGCAATAGACTTTTCGCGCGCCAAAGTAGCTGCCTTGGCTGCGTCGGCGAGGTCAGCCTGCACCTGGGCGGCAGCGACATCGGCAGCGATCTCGCCGTTGGCCTTCTGAGACGACTCTGATTCCTTGCGAGCCACCACTTCGGCAGCCAACTTCTCCGCGGCTTCGCGGGCGCGTGCTTCCTGCTCTTCGCGGTCCCGGCGACGCTGCACTAACTCCTCTTCCTGTCGACGAATCAACTCCGCCTGGCGTCGGGCTTCCTCTTCGCGGCGGGCCAGCTCGGCATTGTCAATCAAGGGGATTGTCGATACAACAACCTCGGCCTCGTGCTCAACGGCTTCGGGAGCGCCCACAACATCGTCATCGCGGCGAACAAAAGTACGCTTTTTGCGAACTTCCACCTGAATCGTGCGCGCCTTGCCCGTCGCATCAGCCTGCTTGATCTCAGTTGTCTGCTTCTTGACCAACGTGATCTTCTTACGATCAGGGCTGGCAGTGCCATGCGCTGTCTGCAGAAAGTTCAACAAGCTGTGCTTGTCGGCGTCGGTCAGTACATCGGAAGCCGCCGACTTGGCGACCCCGGCCGACTTCAGCTGCTCAAGCAGCGTGTCAGTGGATTTTTTGAGTTCATTTGCGAACTCGGCGACGGTCGTACTGGACATTTGTGGTGAAACCTTTGGCGTCGGCCCAACCACCACAAGGGTAGCTGTCGGCCTTTACTGAAATACTATTTACATAACCATTACTCTTGAGAAGCTGCTTCATCGGTAAACCAATGTTCGCGCGCCTTCATGATCAGGGTCTTGGCTTCGTCCTCGGACTGGCCGGTAATATCGGTGAGCTCATCGACAGCCAGATCGGCCAGGTCGTCGAGTGTGTGTACGCCACCGTCGGCCAGCTTGCCGATCAATTCGGGCGTCAGACCTTCGAGGTCACGCAGGTCTTGCGACACTTCTTCCACGCTCTCTTCGTGCGCGATTTCCATGGTCAGCAACGCGTTCTTGGCACGGGTGCGCAGTTCGGTCACGGTCTCTTCGTCGAAGCTTTCTATCTCCAACATTTCTTGCAGCGGCACATAGGCCACTTCTTCCAGGCTGGTGAAACCTTCGGCAATCAGGATGTCGGCGATTTCTTCGTCCACATCGAGCTTTTCCATAAACAGCTTGCGGCCTTGGTCGGTCTCGCTGGCCTGCTTCTGGGCCGACTCTGCAGCATCCAGAATATTGATGCGCCATCCGGTCAACTCAGACGCCAAACGCACGTTCTGGCCGCCACGGCCAATGGCGATGGCCAGGTTCTCTTCGTCGACCACGACGTCCATGGCGTGGCGCTCTTCATCGACCACGATACTGGACACATTTGCCGGGGCCAGGGCGCCAATCACGAACTGGGCAGGGTCTTCGCTCCATAGCACGATATCCACGCGCTCGCCGGCCAACTCATTGGTCACGCCATTCACACGGGTTCCTCGCACGCCGACGCAGGTTCCAATGGGGTCTACGCGCTTGTCGTGCGAAAGCACGGCAATCTTGGCGCGTGAACCGGGGTCACGGGCGCAGGATTTAATCTCCAGCAGGCCTTGCTCAATCTCGGGCACTTCCTGACGGAACAGCTCAACCATGAATTCGGGTGCCGAGCGGGACAACACGATAGGTGCGCCGCGCAAGGTGAGGTCCACTTCCATGATCATGGCGCGCACACGGTCACCGGTTCGCAAGTTTTCCTTGGGGATCATCTCGCTGCGGCGTAGACGGCCTTCTACGCGGCCACTTTCCACAAT
Organism: uncultured beta proteobacterium; assembly: GCA_903853895.1. Taxonomy (GTDB): domain Bacteria; phylum Pseudomonadota; class Gammaproteobacteria; order Burkholderiales; family Burkholderiaceae_C; genus Allorhodoferax. The sequence continues at coordinate 8,681 of CAINUX010000021.1, forward strand.
CAGATCACCCTTGTCCATGCGCTTGACGGTACCGACAAAGATTTTTTCACCGCGCGACATGAAATCGTTGAGCAGCATTTCGCGTTCCGCGTCACGAATTTTTTGCAGAATGACCTGCTTGGCGGCCATGGCACCGATACGGCCAATCGGCACAGAGGCTACAGACTCTTCAATGTGCTCATCCACCTCGATATCTGGAATCTGCTCTTTGGCTTCAAACAGCAGGATTTCCTGGTCCGGCAATTGCAGACCCGCTTCATCGGGGACCACATGCCAGCGGCGAAAAGTTTCGTAGTTTCCACTGTCGCGGTCCAGGGCGACGCGAATATCCACGTCGCCGGGATACAACTTCTTGGTCGCTTGGGCCAGGGCCGCTTCTACAGCGCCCAACACCACATCACGCTCCACGTTCTTCTCACGTGAGATTGCTTCTACCAGCATCAACAGTTCGCGATTCATGCCATGACTCTCCTGAACACTCGATTCAACCAATACAAAACTAAAAAAAAATTTCGGATGCAAACCCCTGAAAGGTCTGCCACCCTTTCCACTTAATCCGTGTCGCTCTCTGCCCCGTCCACGACGCCAGCCGCACCGCGGCCCTTGAAACTCACAATGGGCGCCAGCCGCGATTCGCGCAACTCATCCAACGTAAAACCCAAGGCCTGCAAAGGTGGCGGAACGCGCTTCTTGCCAACCTTTTGGCCCGGTTTGACCGGTGGCGCATCGCTCCAGACGATTTGCCAACCCACCATCCCATCGGCAGCCAAAACCTTTTCCAGCGTGCCTCTGAATTTCTTGCGACTGGCATGCACCTGCCCACCCGCCGCAGCCCCCATCGGGGCCTTGAGCGTGATGTCAATCACGCGACCGACAAAACGCTCATAATCTTGCACGTTTCGCAAAGGGCGGTCGATGCCTGGCGACGAAACCTCCAGCCGCTTGTACTCAATACCATCCACTTCCAATGCAAATTGCAACTGGCGATTGGCCTTTTCGCAATCTTCAACATTGATGAACTGCTCTGCCGCCACTGCACCCTCTGTGGGCGGCACCCATGGCAAGTCGATCGTGATGCGCAACAGGCCACCGGCGGAGCGTTCAATCTCCACTAGGTCATATCCCAGACCGCTCACGGTTTGTTCAACAATGTCCTGTAATGCCACGTCTAATCTGCCCGCTCAAAAACAATCGCCCAAAAAAAACGGGCGGTAATTACCCGCCCGTTTGGTCGTGAGCCCGTATTGTACCGCAAAAACGTGCTAAGTGCCTTGATTCGTAAGGAGTTATTGACAAAATGTCAACAAAGGCCCCGCGTTGGGGCTTTCTGTGAGGACCGCGTCGGCTGTGGATGACCGCCGCAGTGACTTTCGTCATGCGACAATTCTGCGTAAGGTAAGTGCTATTTATACAAAAAACCATGGGCTTTTTAGCGGGCAAAAGAATATTGATTACAGGCGTTTTGTCAAATCGCTCCATCGCTTATGGCATCGCCAACGCTTGCCATAAACAAGGCGCCGAGCTGGCATTCAGTTACGTGGGGGAACGCTTCAAAGAGCGCATCACGGAATTCGCGGCAGACTTCAACTCCAACTTGATTTTCGACTGCGACGTCAGCAGCGACGAACAGATCATCAAGCTGTTTACCGATCTTGCCACCCACTGGCCCCAATTTGACGGCTTTGTACACAGCATTGGTTTCGCCCCCCGAGAGGCCATTGCGGGAAATTTCCTGGATGGTTTGAGTCGCGAGAATTACCGCGTCGCGCACGACATCAGCGCCTACAGCTTTCCCGCAATGGCCAAGGCTGCCCTGCCCTACTTGAACGACAAGTCAACGCTTTTGACACTGACGTATCTTGGTGCAGAACGCATTGTTCCCAACTACAACACCATGGGTCTGGCCAAGGCCTCGCTGGAAGCTTCTGTGCGCTATCTTGCTGAAGCTGTCGGTCAAATGCCGGATGGCCGCAGCATCCGTGTCAACGGCATCAGCGCCGGCCCCATCAAAACGCTGGCAGCTAGCGGAATCAAGGACTTTGGCACGCTTTTGAACTATGTCGCAGCGGCAGCCCCAACCCGGCGCAACGTAACTATTGATGAGGTTGGCAATGTTGCTGCATTCATGCTGAGCAACCTGGCCAGCGGCATTACCGCCGAAGTCACCTATGTCGATGGCGGACACAGCAAGACCATGGGAGCAGTACCATCGGGCTAATGTGGCCTGGAGTTTCGTGCTCCAGAAGTGCGCCCTCAGGGGCGCTTTTTCTTGCTCCAAGGGCAAGAGCCGGACTCAAATGATTTTGCATTCCCCAAGAAGTAATAATGTGAATATGAATAAACCGATCCCTTTGCACCAACTTCCCCAGACAACCATTTTTCGCGCAGGCAATGTGTTCGTATTGTTCGGCGAACTCTTCGGACGGGGCTACGCCAATGGCCTGGTCAATGAAGCCCGCCAAGCAGGAATGCACATCGTCGGAATTACCGTGGGTCGCCGTGACGCCAACAACGCTCTTCGACCCTTGAACGACGAGGAGCTGGCGGCCGCGGAACAGAACCTTGGTGGCAAAATTATCAATATTCCGCTTATGGCGGGTTTTGACATGGATTCGCCAGCGGGTGAGCAGACCCCCACCGACTTGCTCTCCAGTCTGACGCTCAAATCCTGGACTGAGGACAAGCTCGACTGGGCTCACATTGAAAAATGCCAGCAAATTGGCATTGCGCGTTTCACCAGTTCCCTCGCGCAAGTGATGGCCTCTCTCGACGGAATGATCCCGCAGGGCAGCAATGTCTTCTTTGCCCACACCATGGCGGGGGGAATTCCCAAGGCCAAAGTCTTCTTGGCCATTGCCAATCGCGTCTACAAGGGGCGTGGTGAGCGCTACATGTCATCGCAAACCTTGCTCGACAGCGATCTCGGAAAACTGATCCTGAAGAATTTTGATGAAGTTTCCGCAAATACGTTCGAGCACCTCATCAACGCCAGTGCGTCCATCAGAGCCCGTGTGGAAGCCGGCGGCGGCCAAGTACGTTACTCTGCCTACGGCTACCACGGTACAGAGATCCTCATCGGTGAGGACTATGCCTGGCAAACCTACACCAATTACACGCAAGGCATGGCCAAGATGCGGCTCGAACGCATTGCCGAAGCGGCGTGGAGCAATGGCATCAAGGCGACTGTCTACAACTGCCCAGAAATCAGGACAAATTCATCCGATATTTTTGCTGGCGTTGAGTTGCCCCTCATTCCCTTGCTCAATGCCCTCAAGAAAGAGAATGGCGGCGCCTGGGCCGAAGCGCAATGGCAGGCGTGCCGAGCGCTCCTGGCAGACGGCGTCACACTGGAGAACGTCCTTCAAAAGGTTCTGGATTTTCAGACCAGTGACGTCATGCGGCCATTCCGCAATTTTGTGGCTTGGCCGATGCCCAACAGCCAGCCACAGGCAGATCTGACCATTGGTACCTCGGATGAGGTTCAAAAATTACACAGGGATAGCAAGGCGCTCATTACGGACCTGCTAAGCGCCTTGGTGATCGAGGCCACCGGTCCGCTGATGTTTCGGGAGTCTTCAGCCCCGACAGGGCCAGTGCTGTGGCTCAATCACGACATCATCGCCCGCCAGCTGAATCTACTGCACCCCTGAACTCAGCGATATTTCCGCTGGGCAGTGTTCCGATGTGCCTCACGCCTTCACGCAGTCGGCGTAATAGCGCTTGACGCCATCGGCTCCCGTTTCCTCGACCAGACCGTGGATATCGGTTTCAAACCCCGGGCACTTTGCATTGAACTCGCGTGAGAACTTCAGGTAATCCACGATCTTCTTGTTGAACACCTCTCCGGGAATCAGCAAGGGAATTCCAGGTGGGTAAGGCGTTACCAGACCCACGGTAATGCGCCCTTCCAGTTCGTCAATCTCCACCCGCTCTGTCTGACGCAGGGCAATGTGCGCATAGGCATCGCTGGGCTTCATCGCCGGCGTCAGATCGCTCAGGTACATGTCCGTGGTCAACCGTGCGATGTCGTACTTGGCGTACAGGGCGTGCACGAACTGGCACAGATCGGCCAATCCCATCTGTTCGTACTTGGGGTACTTCTGACAGAACTCGGGCAGGATACGCCACATCGGCTGGTTCTTGTCGTAGTCGTCCTTGAACTGCTGCAGGGCTGTCAACATGCTGTTCCAGCGGCCCTTGGTGATGCCAATGGTGAACATGATGAAGAAGCTATACAGGCCGGTCTTCTCAACCACCACGCCGTGCTCGGCCAGGAACTTGGTCACGATGCTGGCGGGAATGCCGGTCTTGGCGAACTTGCCATTCAAATCCATGCCTGGCGTGACGACGGTGGACTTGATCGGGTCCAGCATGTTGAAGCCGGTCGCCATCTTGCCAAAGCCGTGCCAGTTCACCCCGGCCTTGGCATTCTTGGATTCGCCCTTAATGATCCAGTCGTCGGAGCGGCCTATGCCTTCGTCGGCCAGCTTGTCCGGACCCCAGACCTTGAACCACCAGTCCTTGCCATATTCCTCGTCCACCTTGCGCATGGCGCGGCGGAAATCCAGGGCTTCGGCAATGCTTTCCTCCACCAGCGCTGTGCCGCCGGGTGGCTCCATCATGGCCGCGGCGACGTCGCAGCTGGCAATGATGCTGTACTGCGGAGAGGTCGAGGTGTGCATCAAATAGGCTTCGTTGAACAAGTGTTTGTCCAGCTTCACCGTTTGGGAGTCCTGCACTAGAACCTGGCTGGCCTGGCTGATACCGGCCAGCAGCTTGTGAATCGAATGGGTGGCGTACACCATCGCGTGCTTGGGCCGCGTGCGTCGTTTGCCCATGGCGTGGTAGGAGCCGTAGAAGGGATGGAACGCGGCATGCGGTAGCCAGGCCTCGTCAAAGTGCAGGTTTTCCACATACCCGTCCAGCATCTTCTTAATGGTCTCGGTGTTGTACAAAACGCCGTCGTAGGTGGATTGGGTAATGGTCAACACACGCGGTTTCACCGCTTTTGCGTCCACGCCTCTTAACAAGGGGTTGGCCGCGATCTTGCGTTGGATGGACGCCTGCTCAAACTCTTCCTTGGGGATGGGCCCAATGATGCCGAAATGGTTGCGGGTAGGCTTCAGAAACACCGGAATGGAGCCGGTCATGATGATGGCGTGCAGGATGGACTTGTGGCAGTTGCGGTCCACGACCACAACGTCGCCCGGCGCCACCGTGTGGTGCCAGACCATCTTGTTGCTGGTGCTCGTTCCGTTGGTCACGAAGAAGCAATGATCGGCGTTGAAAATGCGCGCCGCGTTGCGCTCGGACGCACCCACCGGGCCGTCATGATCGAGCAACTGCCCCAGTTCTTCAACCGCATTGCAGACGTCGGCACGCAGCATGTTTTCGCCAAAGAACTGGTGGAACATTTGCCCCACTGGGCTTTTCAAAAAAGCCACGCCACCCGAATGTCCCGGGCAATGCCAAGAATAGGAGCCATCTTCCGCGTAATCCAGCAAAGCCTTGAAAAACGGCGGCTGCACGCCTTCCAGGTAGCTCTTGGCCTCACGCAGAATGTGGCGCGCCACAAACTCCGGGGTGTCCTCAAACATGTGAATGAATCCGTGCAATTCACGCAGGATGTCATTCGGGATATGGCGCGATGTTTTGGTCTCTCCATACACATAGATAGGAACATCCAGATTCTTGCGGCGCACTTCTTCGATGAAGTGTCGCAAATTGAGCACTGCGGGGTCCAGATCCGGGCCGGGCGTGAACTCCTCGTCATCAATCGACAAAATGAACGCACTGGCGCGGCTCTGCTGCTGCGCAAACTGGCTGAGGTCGCCATAGCTGGTAACGCCCAATACCTCAAAGCCTTCCGTCTCAATGGCCTGGGCCAGCGCGCGAATACCCAGTCCCGAGGTGTTTTCAGAGCGGAAATCCTCATCAATAATGACGATGGGAAAGCGAAATTTCATGAACGGCTCCAGGCGCAATCGAAAGAAATAAAAGAAAACAGGCGCGAAGTGTAAGGACTTATTGTGTCCAACACCTTGCGCCGCCAGCCTTTTGCCCCAAAATGTGGTGATCGCAACACATACAAGGGCTCTATGGCTGAATCCACAATCTGGTGGCTGCTTGCAGGTACTGCTGTCGGCATAGAGCTGATGACCGGAACCTTTTATCTCCTGATGCTGGCCCTTGGATTGGCCGCAGGTGCGGTGGCGGCTCATCTGGGCGCGGGCACAACCCCGCAAATCGTGGTCGCCGCAGTGGTTGGTGCCGGTACGGTTCTGGCCTGGCGCAGTTACAAACAAGCCCAACCTTCAGCGGTGCCGGCCAATGCCAACCGCGACGTCAACCTCGACATTGGTGAAGCCGTGCACGTGGAGGCATGGAACCCTGACGGTACTGCGAGCGTGAAGTACCGGGGCAGCAAGTGGGCGGTGTCCAGCGCGTCCAGCGGACCGCTGGCGCCTGGGGCGCACACCGTCGTCGAAGTCGTGGGTAGTCGCTTGGTTGTACGAAAAATCTGAACTAAAGGAAAAGCAATGGAACTCGGACTTATTTTGCTGGTCATAGCGGTGATCTTTATCACCAAATCCATTAAGGTAGTGCCCCAGCAGCACGCTTGGGTGGTTGAGCGCCTGGGCAAGTACAACGGCACCCTGACGCCGGGTTTGAGCTTCTTGATGCCCTTCGTCGATCGTGTCGCCTACAAACACCTGCTGAAGGAAGTCCCCTTGGACATTCCCAGCCAGGTTTGCATCACCCGCGACAACACGCAGTTGCAAGTCGATGGCATCTTGTATTTTCAAGTGACGGACGCGATGCGCGCCAGTTATGGTTCCAGCAACTATGTGGTGGCCATTTCCCAGCTGGCGCAGACATCGTTGCGCTCGGTGATCGGTAAGCTCGAACTGGACAAGACCTTCGAGGAGCGAGACATCATCAACGCACAGGTGGTGCAAGCCATTGATGAAGCAGCGCTGAATTGGGGTGTCAAGGTGCTGCGCTACGAAATCAAGGACCTGACGCCGCCCAAGGAAATTTTGCACGCGATGCAGCAGCAGATCACCGCGGAGCGCGAGAAGCGCGCGTTGATTGCGGCATCCGAAGGCCGTCGCCAGGAACAGATCAACATTGCGACCGGTGAGCGCGAGGCCTTCATTGCCCGCTCGGAGGGCGAGAAACAGGCCGCCATCAACAACGCGCAAGGCCAGGCCGCCGCCATCTTGGCGGTCGCCGAAGCCAATGCGGGGGCCATCGAGCGCGTGGCAGCTGCCATCCGCCAGCCTGGCGGCGAGCAGGCGGTTCAACTGAAAGTAGCCGAACAGGCGGTTCATGCGTACTCCAAAGTAGCGGCGGATGCGACCACGACCCTCATCGTTCCCAGCAACATGACCGAAGTGGCGGCTTTGATTGCATCGGCCATGAAGATGACACAGCTGCCCAAATAGCCCCACAAAACCTCAAAAAGGCGTTTTCCCAAGTCTTGATAGCGCGCCTTTGGCCCCTATTTGATGTTGACAGGATGGAAACATGGCATGAAAGGAGTTTTTCGTGCAACACCTTCGCAGGCCCGCCGTGGCAGGCATGTTTTACCCCGATCAGCCGCTGACGCTTTCTCGAAAGGTTAAGGAACTCCTCAGCGCTGCGCCCCTCTCCGTGGGGAGCGGTGGCGCCGTGCCCAAGGCACTTATCGTTCCGCATGCGGGCTACATCTATTCCGGTGCGACGGCTGCACTGGCCTATGCGCGTCTGGCTCCTGCGCACGCCGCCATCAAACGTGTGGTTCTTTTGGGACCCGTGCACCGGGTGCCGGTGCGGGGTCTGGCGCTGGCCGGCGCCACCTTGTTTTCCACCCCGTTAGGAGAAATTGAAATCGATCAGGAGTCGGTGACGGCGCTGACTGGCATGCCGCAGATCGTCGTGAGTGCGGCAGCCCACGCTCAAGAGCATTCGCTGGAAGTGCAGTTGCCTTTTTTACAGTCGGTTCTGGACGATTTCAAGTTGCTGCCATTGGTGGTCGGCGATGCCACGCCGGACGAAGTTGCGCAGGTTCTCGACGTCTTGTGGGGAGGCACTGAGACCCTGATCGTGGTCAGCTCCGACCTTTCACACTTCTTGCCCTATACCAGAGCGCAGTCCGTGGACGCCGCAACCGCACGCCGAATCCTGCAACTGAACACCACGATCACACACGAGCAAGCCTGCGGCGGAACACCGATCAATGGACTGCTGGTTGCGGCCCGTGCACACCAGTTGGAGCCACAACTGCTGGGACTATGCAATTCGGGTGATACCGCCGGGGACAAGGGACGCGTGGTCGGCTATGCAGCCTTTGCCTTCACCGAGAAGCAATATGTTACCCATTGACGCGGGTGCAATACTGCTGCCCATAGCACGGGCGACCATCGCTAGCGCGTTGGGACGGCATATGGCCGCTTCGTCGGATGCACCCTGGCTGCAAGAGCCGGGCGCCAGCTTTGTCACGTTGACACAGAGCGGCGCTTTGCGCGGCTGTATGGGCACTCTGGAAGTCCGCCAATCCTTGCTGGCGGATATCCAGAACAATGCGCGGGCGGCAGCTTTTCACGATCCCCGCTTTGCCCCGTTGGCAGCACAAGAACTGGAAGCCACCGACATTGAAGTTTCCGTTCTCTCAGCCCTGCAGCCCATGCGCTTTGGCGGCGAGGCGGATGCGCTGTCCCAGTTGCGGCCGGGCATAGACGGTGTGGTATTCACGTTCGGCCACCATCGCAGCACGTTTTTGCCTCAGGTATGGGAGCAACTCCCCAACCCCAAGACCTTCATGGCGCACCTCAAACGCAAGGCGGGGCTTGCGGCTGATTTTTGGGCCGATGGCGTCAACCTGCAGCGCTACACGGTAACAAAATGGACTGAGCCTGGTGCCAGCCCGACCCATGCAAGCTAATCACTACCCCGCCCGCTACTGGCACGCCATTTCCGATGGCCGCGTGCAATGTGATCTGTGCCCGCGGGACTGCAAACTGCACGAAGGGCAGCGTGGCGCCTGCTTTGTGCGCATGCGCGAACAGGACCAGATGGTTCTGACCACCTACGGCCGTTCATCCGGGTTCTGCATTGACCCGATCGAGAAAAAACCCCTGAACCATTTTTACCCCGGCAGCAGCGTGTTCTCGTTCGGAACGGCCGGCTGCAACCTAGCCTGCAAGTTCTGCCAGAACTGGGATATCAGCAAATCCCGTGACATGGACAGCTTGATGGACCAAGCATCTCCCGAGACCATTGCAGAAGAGGCTGAAAAATACGGTTGTAAGAGCGTCGCCTTCACCTACAACGACCCGGTCATCTTTGCCGAGTATGCGATGGACGTGGCCGACGCCTGCCACGCACGCGGCATCCAGACTGTGGCGGTTACCGCAGGCTATGTGCACGCCCCCGCGCGACACGATTTTTTCTCCAGAATGGACGCCGCCAACGTGGACCTGAAGTCGTTTACTGATGACTTTTACTTCAGGCTCACAGGGTCTCACTTGCAACCTGTGCTCGATACCCTGCTCTACTTGCGCCACGAAACCACGGTCTGGCTCGAGATTACCACCTTGCTGATCCCGGGTCACAACGACTCTGATGCCGAGATCACGGCGCTCAGCGAATGGGTGGCACAGGCGCTGGGACCTGATGTCCCATTGCATTTTTCAGCCTTTCATCCGGACCACAAGATGCGGGACGTGCCCGCCACGCCGTTGGTCACCCTGGTGCGTGCCCGCGACATTGCAATGCAAGCCGGTTTGCACCATGTGTACACCGGCAACGTGCACCACCACGACGGCGATACCACGCTTTGCGCCGTGTGCAAGACTCCCCTGGTTGAACGAGACAGGTACAAGATTCAGCAGTACCACTTGACCGGCACCGGCCACTGCCCGTCCTGCGATACAGAGTTGGCAGGACGATTTGGGCAGCACGCCGGGAACTTCGGCAGGCACCGAATCCCGATTGCAATCCATGCCCGGTAATAGAAAAAGCCCCGCAACTCAGAGAGCTACGGGGCTATTCATTTTCTGGCGGAGCAGGCGGGATTCGAACCCGCGGAGGGTTTTACCCCTCGCACGCTTTCCAGGCGTGTGACTTAAACCGCTCATCCACCGCTCCAGAGCCTTCGATTTTAACCTGCCTTTGGCGCTGTTTTCAGAAAATACGCCACTTCAGCGCACAAAAAACACTTTAACGAATCACGGCCAAAGTTTCGAGCTTGCCGGCGCGCACCGTTTTCAGCGTTAGGGCAGCATCCCGGATATCTCCCTTGGCATCAAACGATATGGTGCCTGTAACCCCCTTGAAGCCTGTTGTCGCCGCAAGCACGGGCAGGTATTTCGCCGGATCTGCGGATCGGGCCTTGACCATAGCGCCCACCATGACCCGGACCGCGTCATACACATGCGGGGAGTACACCTGAATATCGGTTCCGAACCGGGCCTTGTACCGGGCCTTGAACGCGTCCAGGCCCTCTCGCCCATCGCCCTCCACGCCACCAGCTTGCGCGCAAACCACCTGCTCATCGGTAATAGCATCCCCACCCAACTTCATCAATTCTTCGGTGCAAATACCGTCCCCGCCGACAAACCTGGCCGTTATCCCCAGAGACATCATCTGTTTGAGGATGGGCCCGGCGACGGCGTCCATGCCACCGAAAAACACAACATCGGGCCTCTTGCCCTTGATAGTGGTCAGGATAGCGTTGAAGTCGGTCGCCTTGTCAGTGGTGAATTCCTTGGCTACCACTTTGCCACCAGCGGCCAGCACGGCCTTGGAAAACTCTTCCGCCACGCCTTGCCCATACGCCGTTCGGTCATCAATGACGGCAATCGCCTTGCCCTTAAGGGTCCCCACGGTGTACTTGCCCAGCGTGGCGCCCATCCGCGCATCGTCTGCAACCATGCGGAAAGTTGTCTTGAAGCCCTGGCGCGTGTACTGGGGGTGCGTTGCCGAGGGCGAGATTTGGGGAATGCCCGCATCGCTATACACCCTGGACGCGGGGATCGTGGTGCCGGAATTCAGGTGCCCCACAACGCCAGCTACTTTCGCATCCACCAATTTGAGGGCGACCGCAGTGCCTTGCTTGGGGTCGGCGGCGTCATCCTCCGCCATCAGTTCCAGGGTGACCTTCTTGCCGTCAATGGTGACGCCCGCAGCATTCAACTCTTCGATCGCCAGGCGTGCTCCGTTTTCATTGTCTTTCCCAAGGTGCGCGATGGCCCCACTGGTCGGGCCAACATGGCCAATTTTCACGATAGTGGAAGCTGTTGCATTCGCCGCGCCCGGTGCCACGGTCTCGACTTTCTGGCTGCACGCGATCAGCAGACTGGCGACAGCGAGCACCGAGAACACAGTTTTCACCGGGGTATACATAGACGCTCCTGAGCTAAGGTTCAAGTGTTTTGTTGGGCCATGCGACTTATGGCATTCGAAACAGCGGCCTCCACCGCTTCTTCCATGTCGTGTTGCATCCGCGGAGCCGCAGTCCGCAGATGCTGCTCAACTACCGCCTGCAGAGATGCGCGCAACTGCTGTTCCAGGCGTGGCTTCAGGGCTTGCAGGACCTGCTCCACCAATTGGTCGCGGTCGACCGCGGGTGGGGCTTTTGGCAACCCGTGCCGAACAACCTCGGTCAGGGTGGGAACAAATCGGGGCGCGAGTTTATTCGTGGGCATCAGTCCGCAGGTCTTAAAGCCAAATCGTGGCGTGTAATCGTGTAGCCGTGTTCCGTATAGTATTTCCAGCGACGGCGGGCTTGGTCACGGTCGACGGCATCGGTGCTCACCACTTCAATCAAGCGCTCAAACCGTTCAAAACCGGTGGGTACCGAATCCGCCAGGTTCACGAGCACACCCCGCTGCTCGGGCGCCTGGCTGGCGTCGGTCACCAACACCAGCGGTGATCGGTTTTGGACTGAATCGCCAGCTGCGCCAACACAGTGTGGCAAGAATTCCGTCGGTGTCAGCGCCCACAAATCCGTATCCAACTGCGCGATGGCATCTGCGCCCACCACCACGACCACCTGAGCACCACTGGCAGCGGCTTTTCGC
>CAINUX010000022.1 GCA_903853895.1 uncultured beta proteobacterium
TTCAGGTTCGGGCAGATGCCGGGGTAGACGCAGCTCGGCTTGCGGCAGGCGGCCTCGATCTCGGGGCTCTTGCAGCCCAGGCGGTACATATTGGCCGTGGGGCCACCCAGGTCGGAGATGGTGCCGGTGAAGCCCTTGACCTTGTCGCGGATGTCCTCGATCTCCTTGATCACCGACTCTTCCGAGCGGCTCTGGATGATGCGGCCTTCGTGCTCGGTGATGGAACAGAAGGTGCAGCCGCCAAAGCACCCGCGCATGATGTTGATCGAGAAGCGGATCATCTCCCAGGCCGGGATCTTGGTGGCATGGTCGTGGCTGCCGTTCTCGTCCGCATACGCCGGGTGGGGGCTGCGGGCGTAGGGCAGGTCAAACACGAAGTCCATCTCGGCGGTAGTCAGCGGGATGGGTGGCGGATTGATCCATACATCACGCGCCGTCACACCCTCGCCATGGGCTTGCACCAGCGCGCGGGCGTTGCCGGGATTGGTCTCCAGATGCAGCACGCGGCTGGCGTGGGCGTACAGCACGGGGTCGGACTTGACCTGCTCGTAGCTGGGCAGGCGGATGACCGAACGCTCGCGCGGCGGCACCTTGCGCCCGCCGGCTAGGGCGGGGTTGGAGTAGAAAGTGATGGGCTGGATGGTTGTTGTAGCCGAAGGCTTTGAAGTAGATTGGCCGCTAGCCCTCGTAGAACCTGCTTGAATAGCTCCTGAATTCATAGCATTCGTGCCAGCCAGCTCAGATGCCTCGGCCACGGCTTTGGCGTCGTCTTCCTTGGCGCAGCTTGCTCCCTGCCCGGCGGCCTGTTCACTGGTAGTCTGGTAGGGGTTGACATGGGCCTCGACGCGGCCCGGCTCATCGACGCTGGTGGAGTCAATCTCGAACCAGCCTCTACCGGTTTCGTCATCGGCGCGCCGCACAAAGGCCGTGCCGCGTACATCGGTAATCTGCTCCACCGGCTCCTTGGCCGCCAGACGGTGCGCAATTTCGACAATCGCCCGCTCGGCATTGCCGTATAGCAGCAGGTCGCACTTGGCATCCACCACGACCGATCGGCGGACCTTGTCGCTCCAGTAGTCGTAGTGCGCAATGCGGCGCAAGCTGCCTTCGATCCCACCCAGAATAATGGGCACATCCTTGAACGCTTCACGGCAGCGCTGGCTGTAGACCAGGGCTGCACGGTCAGGGCGCTTGCCGCCGACATCGCCCGGGGTGTAGGCGTCGTCACTGCGGATCTTGCGGTCCGCGGTGTAGCGGTTGATCATGGAGTCCATGTTGCCCGCTGTCACCGCCCAGAAAAGGTTGGGTTTGCCCAGCACTTTGAAGGGGTCGGCACTCTGCCAGTCGGGTTGGGCAATGATGCCGACGCGAAAGCCCTGGGCCTCCAGCATGCGGCCGATCACCGCCATGCCAAAACTGGGGTGGTCCACATAGGCGTCGCCGGTGACCAGCACGATGTCACAGCTGTCCCAGCCAAGCTGCTCCATCTCGGCGCGGCTCATGGGCAAAAAGCGCGACGTGCCGAAGCGCGCGGCCCAGTATTTGCGGTAACTGGTCAGCGGTTTGGCGGCGCGCGGGAAGAAGGAGACGTCGACGAGGGCGTTCATGGAGCTTTCGGGTAACAGGTCATTTTAAAGTTTTGCACTGGACATTGCCACCTAAAGGGGTACTGGCTGCCCGTAGAATGAAATTTTGGCTTTTCCGAGGATGTATCCATGAAGAAACTACTGCTGGCCGTCGTTTTGGGTGCCTTGGGCACGGTGTCGTTTGCACAGGGCAAGGACCTCAAAGTCGCGATTGACCCCACCTACGAGCCGTTTACCTACAAAGCCGACGGGAAGCCGACAGGATTTGACGTGGACATCGCCAACGCCCTGTGCGAGCAGATCAAGCGAAAGTGCGTGTTTGTGGAACAGGGTTGGGACAGCATGATCCCCGGCCTCATGGCGCGCAAGTACGACGTCATCATCAGTTCCATGTCCATCACCGAAGACCGCATGAAGCAGATTGACTTCACCGAGAAGTACTACAACACCCCCAGCCGCGTGGTCACCAAGAAGGCATTCAACTACACCGGCCCGGCATCGCTGAAGGGTAAAAAAATTGGCGTGCTCAAAGCCAGCACGCAAGAGAAATACGCGCTGGGTGAACTCAAGACCGTGGGAGTGGACGTGGTGTCATACGAGGCGCAAGACCAGGTGTACCTGGACATCCGCGCTGGCCGCCTGGACGGCACGGTAGCTGACCATGTGGAAGTGACCGGCGGATTCTTGAGCAAGCCCGAGGGCAAAGACTACGAATTGAAGGGTGACGAGTTGTTTATTCCCAAATACTTTGGCGCTGGCGCCGGCATTGGACTGCGCAAGGGCCAGGACGCGCTCAAGACCGAACTGAGCGCCGCCATCAAAACCATCCGCGGCAACGGCGTCTACAAGAAGATCAACGACAAGTACTTCAAGTTTGACGTCTACGGCAAGTAGGCGCACAAACGCCCGTCCATGAACGCCTACGTCTCCGCCATTCTGCAGGGCGCGGTGCTGACCGTGGGCGTGTCGGTAGCGGCCCTGCTGGTGTCCGTGGTGCTGGGCCTGCTGGGCGCCGGCGCCAAGCTCTCGGGCCGCCCGGTCTGGGTCGGTATGGCCACGGCCTATACCACGGTCATCCGTGGCATTCCTGATCTGGTCCTGATGCTGTTGATCTTCTATGGCGGAACCATCGGTTTGAACAACGCGCTGGAATGGATAGGCAGCGAAGCCACGGTGGACATCAACCCCTTTGTGGCCGGTGTGCTGACGCTGGGCTTCATCTACGGCGCCTACATGACCGAAACCTTCCGTGGCGCCATGCTGTCCATCCCAAAGGGCCAGGCCGAGGCTGCATGGGCCTTTGGCATGGGCCGCACGCAGACCTTTATCCGCATCACCGCGCCGCAAATGGTGCGGTATGCCCTGCCCGGCTTCACCAATAACTGGCTGGTGTTGATCAAGGCCACGGCCCTGGTCAGCCTGATCGGCCTGCAGGAAATGACCTATGCAGCCAAGCAGGCCAGCGCGGCCACGCGCTCGCCGTTTGTGTTCTTCCTGTTCACGGCGGGGCTGTTTCTGGTCTACACCACGGTTTCACTGGTCGCGCTGCGCCGGCTCAACGCCCGCTTCAGCCTGGGCGCCAAGCGGGGAACACTGTAAATGAACTTCGCCGTCCTGTTGGAAGCGCAGAACCTGGCCTTGTTTGGCACCGGCATTCTGACCACGCTGACGCTACTGTTCGCATCGCTGGTTGTCGGTGCCGTCATGGCGCTGGTGTTTGCGCTGCTGCTGACCGGGCCCTGGGCCCTGGCACGCTGGCTGGTGGCCTCCTATACCTATGTCATCCGCGGCACGCCCTTGTTGATCCAGGTCTACCTGATCTACTACGGGCTGGGCCAGCTGGAATGGATTCAGGCGCGTTGGGACAGCGTGTGGCCATGGACGCATTTCAAGGACCCGTTCTTTTGCGCGCTGCTGGCCTTTGCGCTCAACACCGCAGCCTACACCGCCGAGATGCTGGCCGGTGCCATTCGCGAAACCAGTGCCGGAGAAATTGAGGCGGCCCAGGCCTATGGTATGAGCCGCTTCCAGGTCATGCTGCGCATCGTCCTGCCCAGCGCGTTGCGCCGCACCCTGCCGGCCTACAGTAACGAAGTGGTCATGATGCTGCACGCCACCAGCCTGGCCAGCGCCGTACCGTCGTTGATAGACGTGACGGGCGCCGCCAGCAGCATTTACGCCACGTACTACTTGCCGTTTGAAGCCTACCTTGCCGCAGCCGCCATTTACCTGGCAGCGTCTTTCTGCCTGATCGGCCTGTTCAAGCTTGGCGAGCGGCGTTTTTTGGCCTACCTGGCACCCCGTACACACTGATAAGCTCGCCAAACAGACCATGCAACGCATAGACCATTCCCTTTTGTCCCCCAGCCTGGGCAGCCACAAGACGCTGACCAGCTTTCACTTTGGCACACCGGGGCGTGGCCCCAAGGTCTACATCCAGGCCAGCCTGCACGCCGAAGAGCTACCGGGCATGCTGGTCGCGCACCACCTGCGAGCACTGCTGGAGGCGGCCGATGCAGCTGGGCAGCTGCTGGGCGAAGTCGTTCTGGTCCCCGTGGCCAACCCCCTGGGGCTGGCCCAGCGCGTGGACCACCGGGCCATGGGTCGGTTTGACCTGGCCACCTCCGAAAACTTCAACCGCCACTACCCCGATCTGGCCAAGGCCGTCTGGCCGGTGGTACAGGATGCGCTGGGCGCGGACCCTGTTGCCAACGTCGACGCCGTGCGCCGCGCCATGGGCGACTACCTGCGCAACTGGACGCCGAACACCGAACTGCAAAGCCTGCGCCGCTGCCTGCTCACACTGGCCCATGACGCCGACGCTGTGCTCGACCTGCACTGCGATTGCGAGTCGGTCATGCACTTCTATACCGAAGAGACCTGCTGGCCTCAACTCGAGCCGCTCACGCGCTTGATGCAATGCGAGGCGGTTCTGCTGGCCCGCAATTCAGGTAGTGGCCCATTTGATGAATGCCTGTCCGGCGTCTGGTGGCGCCTCAGAGAGGCACTGGCCGCAGCTGCCAAGCCGATGCCACTGCCCCAGGGATGCTGCAGCGCCACGATTGAGCTGCGGGGCGAAGCCGATGTCAGCCACGCGCTGGCGCTGGCAGACGCCCGCGCCCTGTTCGCCTACCTGCAGCATGCCCAGGTGATTGCCAGTACAACGGCACCAGCGCTTCCGGCAGCGCGCTGCCAGGCAACCCCACTGGCCGGCTCGCAGACCCTGCATGCGCCGGCACCGGGCGTGGTGGTCTTCGCCGCCCAGGTGGGCCAGGTGCTGCAGGTCGGTGACCTGGTGGCCGAGGTGATCGACCCCATTGCCAACCAGACCTACCGCGTCGTGGCCGGTGTGGCGGGCCCGCTGTATGCGCGCATCCGCGAGCGCTACGCCCTGGCCGGTGCCGAACTTGGCAAAATTGCCGGCGCCACGGCCTTTCGCACCGGTGAACTGCTGGGTGCCTGACGCATGACGCAACAAACACTCAAACTCCAGGTCGACAACATCCACAAGCGCTTTGGCGCCAACGAGGTGCTCAAGGGCGTGTCGCTGTGCGCCCACGCTGGAGATGTCATCAGCATCATTGGCAGCTCCGGCTCCGGCAAGAGCACCTTTCTGCGCTGCATCAACCTGCTGGAGAAACCGCATGAAGGCCGTATCGCCGTCGCCGGCGAAGACCTGAAACTGGTCGCCCAACCCAACGGCGAACTGGCAGCAGCCGACCCCGCGCAACTGGCCCGTCTGCGCACCAAACTGGCCATGGTGTTCCAGCACTTCAACCTGTGGGCCCACATGACGGTGCTGCAAAACATCATCGAAGCGCCGGTCCACGTCATGGGTGTGCCCAAGGAGCAGGCCATGGAGACCGCCCGCAAATACCTGGCCAAGGTCGGCCTGGAGGGCAAGGAAGATGCCTACCCTGCCCACCTCAGCGGTGGCCAGCAGCAGCGCGTGGCCATCGCCCGGGCACTGGCCATGGAACCCGAGGTTATGCTGTTTGACGAACCCACCAGCGCGCTGGACCCCGAACTGGTTTCCGAAGTGCTGAAGGTCATGAAGAATCTGGCCCAGGAAGGCCGCACCATGGTGGTCGTCACCCACGAAATGGGCTTTGCGCGCGAGGTCTCCAACCACTTGATCTTTTTGCACCAGGGCCGCATCGAAGAGCAGGGCCACCCGGCCAGCGTGCTGGCAGCGCCCAAGAGCGAGCGGCTGGCACAGTTTTTGTCGGGCAACCTTAAGTAGGCAATCCAGGAGTCCACCATTTGGCCACCCAAGAAGCGTCCACACTGGCTGACCTGTTGCGCAACGTGCTCGAGACCATTCCCGACCGGGTCTGGCTCAAGGATCTGAACGGCGTGCATCTGGTCTGCAACACGGCCTTTGCCGAACATCTGGGCGCTACCAGCGCGCAGATCGTGGGCTCCGATGACGCGCAGTGGGTGGGTGAGGAACTGGCAATAGAGTTTCGCGCAGCTGACCGTCTGGTGATAGAGACCGGAAGGACACTGACTTTTGAAGGCCCCATGCCCTCACCGATTCACAACGACCCGCGGGTGTATGAAGTGGTCAAGACCCCGATGCGTGACAGCAGCGGCCGGACCATAGGTGTGCTGGGCATGGCGCGCGACATCCAGGACCGCAAGGACGCCGAAAGCCTGCTGCGCGACACCACCGAACAGCTGGAACTGGCCCTCATGGGCGCCGAGCTGGGATGCTGGGACCACGACCTGCGCATCGAGAAGGGCTATTTTCTGGACGAACGTTCCTGCTCAATGCTGGGGCGCGATCTTGCTGAACGCAACCATGGGCGGGCCTGGGGTCACCTCATCCATCCGGACGATCTGCCCGGCACGCTGGACGCGATGCGCCTCCACCTCAGCGGCGTGGCACCGGCCTATGAAGCCGAATATCGGGCGCGGCACTCCAATGGCCACTGGGTGTGGATGAGCAACCGTGGCAAGGTCGTGCAACGCGACCAGACTGGCAAGCCGCTGCGCATGGTCGGCACGCTGATGGACATTTCCAAGCGCAAACAGGCCGATGCAGACTTGTTGGCAACCCAGGCCCAGTTGCAGGCGTCACTCACCGCGATTGAACACCTGGCCTTTCACGATACGCTCACCGGTCTGCCCAACCGGCGCATGCTCAACGACCGGCTCGAAACGGCCCTGCTTGCCAGCCAGCGCAACCGCACACACGGCGCGCTACTGTTTCTAGACCTGGACAAGTTCAAATACCTCAACGACAACCATGGCCACGACATGGGAGACCGCATGCTGCAAGAGGTGGCACTGCGGCTGCAACAGTGCGTTCGCGCCGTGGACACCGTGGCCCGCCTGGGAGGAGACGAATTCGTCGTGCTGATCCAGGGTCTGAGCCAGGACCCACAAGACGCCAAGCAGCACGCGGCGACGGTGGGGTACAAGATTCTGTCCAGCCTGAACGAGCCCTACGCGCTGCAGGGCGTGGCACACACCATCACCCCGAGCATTGGCGCCACGCTGTTTCTGGGCCACGGCGTGGACGGGCCTGAGCTGCTACGACAAGCCGACAATGCCATGTACGACGCCAAGTCCGAAGGCCGCAACACCCTCTGCTTTTATGAAAAAATAGGCCACAAGCCCTCGTAAAAATTAGACTATCAGCTACTACTTTTATAGCAAACCCATGTTGAATTTCTTGCCCGCACCCCTGGTCTTCCTGATAGCCACACTGTTGATGGTGATCAACGCGCTGTTTTGGGTGCCCATACTGCTGGTGGTTTCCGCGCTCAAGCTGATCCTGCCGTTCAAGGCCGTGCGCCTGGCCATAGACCCCATCTTGCTGTCCATCGCCGAGGCCTGGATCTGGGGCAACAGCGCCTGGATGGGCCTGACCCAGCGCACCACCTGGGACGTGCAGGGCATCGAGGGGCTGGATGCGCACAGCTGGTACATGGTCAACAGCAACCACCAGTCCTGGGTCGATATTCTGGTGTTGCAGCACCTGCTGAACCGGCGCATCCCGCTGCTGAAATTCTTTCTCAAACAGCAACTGATCTGGGTACCGGTCATGGGCCTGGCCTGGTGGGCACTCGAATTTCCCTTCATGCGCCGCCACACCGAGGACTATCTGAAGAAACACCCCGAGATGCGCGGCAAAGACCAGGAAACCACCCGCAAGGCCTGCGCCAAATACGCGCTGATTCCCACCAGCGTCATGAACTTCCTGGAAGGCACCCGCTTCACCCGGGCCAAACACGCCAAACAACAGTCACCATACCGCCACCTGCTCAAACCCAAGGCCGGCGGCATGGCACTGGCGCTCAACGCCATGGGCGACAAATTCCAGGCCATTCTGGATGTGACCATCGTCTACCCTGATGGCGCGCCCACCTTCACCGACTTCTTGCTGGGCAAGGTGCGCCGCATCGTGGTGCGGGTGCGCAGCCTGCCCATCCCACAGCAACTGATGCAGGGCGACTATGCGCAGGACCCTGCCTTTCGCGAGGCCTTCTCGCAATGGGTGCAGCAGCTCTGGCGCGAGAAAGACGCGCAGATCACCGCCCTGCTGGAAGCGGCCAACGTCCCCACCCACTCACATCAACGCCCCACACCATGAACCGCTACGGCCTGCGCCTGTTGCTCCTGAGGCTCTATGCCACGGTGATGCTGTGGGTCGTGGGTCGGGCGCTGGTGGCCACCAGTCGGGTGGACGAAACCGTGCGTGCCGAACTCGCACCCTTGCCGCAGGGCTACCAGATCCAGATGCTGGTCATGCCCAGTGGCCCAGGCTTTGTCGTGGAGTGCCAGGGGGACGGCATGCTGGCCCGCGCCACAGCCGTCAAGGCCCGGCCCGACCTGCGCATCGCCTTCAAGCACGTGGCCCACGCATTCCTGGTGCTGGGCTTTCAGGAGGGCACAGCCCAGGCGTTTGCCCGTGACCGCATGGTGGTCCACGGCGATGTGTCCGATGCCATTCGCCTGGTGCGCTGCCTCAACACCATGGAAAGCCTGATCCTGCCCCGCTGGATCGCACAACGGGCCGTCAAGCGCTACCCCCGGCTGGGCGTGCGCGAGAAAACGGTCAAAGCCGCGCGCATCTATGCCCTGTTCGCCAAGAACCTGTTGCTGTTCAAATAAACCATGACCCAACCGTACTACGCTTTTTTTTGCCCGGTCAAGATCATTGCCGGGCACGCAGCGCTGGAACACATCCCGTTCGAACTGGACGCGCTGTCGTGCAGCCGCCCCATGGTCATCACCGACAAAGGGGTGCGCGGTGCCGGACTGCTGGCTCTCGTGGAAGCCATCTTTGCGTCGTCGCACGCCCCCATCACGGTCGTGTTTGACGACGTGCCCGCCGACAGCAGCCTGAGCACCGTA
This sequence comes from uncultured beta proteobacterium, assembly GCA_903853895.1. GTDB lineage: Bacteria > Pseudomonadota > Gammaproteobacteria > Burkholderiales > Burkholderiaceae_C > Allorhodoferax. The sequence continues at coordinate 8,952 of CAINUX010000022.1, forward strand.
CGCCAGGCCGCTGCCAGCTACCGCGATCACCAATGCGATGTGCTCGTGGCCATTGGTGGTGGCTCGGTTATTGACACTGCCAAAGCCGTCAACATTTTGGTCACCGAAGGCGGGGATGACCTGCTGCAGTACGCAGGCGCCCACAACCTCAAGCGTGCCCTGAAACCACTGTTCGCGGTGCCCACCACGTCGGGCACCGGCAGCGAGGTCACCATGGTGGCCGTCATCTCCGACACCGAGGCAGGTGTGAAGATCCCATTCACTTCGTACTACCTGCTGCCCAACGCAGCCGTGCTCGACCCGCGCATGACGTTGACATTGCCGCCACTGGTCACCGCCGCCACTGGCATGGACGCGCTAACGCATGCCGTGGAGGCCTTTACAGGCCTGGCGGCCAACCCCATGAGCGACGCCTATGCCACGGCCGCCATCCAGAAAATCAGCCGCAACCTGCTGGCCGTGATGGACAACCCAAAGGACGCCCATGGCCGCCTTGAGTTAGCCCAGGCATCCACCATGGCTGGCATCGCGTTTTCCAACTCCATGGTGGGTATGGTCCACGCACTGGGGCATTCCATCGGCGCCCTGTGCCACCTGCCACACGGCATGTGCATGGGTATTCTGCTGCCCTATGTGCTGGAGTACAACGAAACGGTGAGTGGTGAGCGCATTGGAGAGTTGCTGTTGCCGCTGGCCGGGCCCGAGGTGTATGCCGCAACGCCCCAATCCCGGCGCGCCGGTCGTGCAGTGCAAGTCATTCTGCTGCTGCGCGACAACCTGCACCAGCGCTGCCAGTTGCCCCGCACCTTGCAGGAAACCGGCAAGGTGAGCGTCGAACAACTGGAGACCATTGCCGATATGGCCATCAATGACGGATCCATCATCTTCAACCCCAAAGAGAGCGACCGCGCAGAACTGCTGGCGGTACTGAGAAAGGCCTGGGGCAAGAGTCCGTCCCCTACCGCACCAACAACTGCTGTCGCCGTGGGCGTGGGTGGCGACACCCGTGTTTGAGAGGGCCTAGTCAGGCTTGCAGCCCAAGACAATCACGCTGAGACCGGTGAGACCGGTGAGGAGTATCGATGCTCAATAACGCTCACGAAAGGGTAGTGCGTCTCAGACAATAGGAGTAGACTTCTTAGGGAGATTTCGAAATCTTCCATCCCCCGTCGGGATGCAACCGGAGACCACCGTTGTGGCACCCGACCAGGACTGCACGCTTAGGCCTACCAATTTGCGCTAACTACAAGCTAGCCCTGCAAGCCCCGACTCTATGACAGACACACCCGCTGACGGCTATGGCACAAAGGCACCCGAAATCATGGACCTACGGGCGCGAGCAGCACACGACATTTCAGTTGATGGGGCAGTGAAAGGGGTTGAGTCCTTTGCCAGTCTCACGCCCGAGGCACAGCAAGCGCTGATGCACGAACTTCAGGTGCATCAAATTGAGCTCGAGTTGCAGAATGAAGACTTGAAGCGCGCCAAGGACGACATCGAGATTTCCAAAGCACGTTACTTCGACCTGTATGACAAGGCTCCGGTGGGCTACTGCATTGCCGACGCATCCGGCCTGGTACTGGAGGCCAACCGCGCCCTGGCCTCACTACTGGGCGCAACACGCAGCGCACTGGCCAAGCAACCGCTGACCCGTTTTATAGCCCAGGCTGACCAGGACATCTATTACCGCATGCGCCAAAAGCTGCTGGCCAACCCTGTGGTGGCCGCCGCCACCGACGAAATGGTTTCGTGCGAACTGCGCATGGTAAGAAGCGGCAGTACCCAGTTTTGGGCACACATAACGGCCACCGTAGTGCCTGGAAACGTATTGCAAACGGGTGACAAAGCAATTCAGTTGCGACTGACACTGAGCGACATCAGTGCGAGCAAGCAAGCGGAGGCGATGCTCCTGGACCAGAAACAGCAGTTGCGTGAAGCAAATAGAAACCTGGAACAGCGCGTTAAAGAGCGCACCCGCGATTTGGAGTATTCGCGCAATGTGGCACAAATTGCCATGCAAAGCCGGGGTGATTTTCTGGCCAATATGAGCCATGAAATCCGAACGCCACTCAATGCCATAACCGGCATGGCCTACCTGATCCGCAAGGAGAGCCTGAGTCCACTGCAGTCCGAACGACTGGAAAAACTGGAGGCCTCCAGCGCCCATTTGCTGTGCATCATCAACGACGTACTGGACATGTCGAAGATCGATGCCGGCATGATGCAGCTCGAAGCAGAACCTCTGAGTGTTGAAGATACCGTGACCAGCGTGGTCACCATGACGGACGGTCGCGCGCAGGCAAAGAATATTGGCCTGTTTTGCGAGATCCAGGAATTGCCCCGAAATCTGGTGGGCGACAGGACGCGACTGAAACAGGCACTTCTGAACTATGTCAGCAACGCCATCAAATTCACCGCAATGGGGAGCGTGATAGTGCGCGTCACTTTGCAAGAAGAGTCCGACACGGATGCGCTCCTGCTGTTTGAAGTGATTGACACCGGTATCGGCATTGACCCACCGGTTTTGGAGCGCCTATTTTCCCCGTTTGAACAGGCCGATAACACAACCTCCCGAGAGTTTGGAGGGACCGGTCTGGGCCTGACCATCACCAGCAAACTGGCCCAACTCATGGGGGGCCAAGCGGGCGGGCGCAGTGTACCGGGTCAAGGCAGCACTTTCTGGTTCACTACCCGCCTTGCCAAAGTCGCAAAGGCGCCGCAATTCGATACTGCGTCGTCCGATCAGATTGCTGGAGACCGCCTACGCACGCTGCACCCCGGGCTGCGTGTACTGGTCGTCGACGATGAGCCTGTCAACCGCGAAATTGCTGCGATCCAGCTAGAGGATGCAGGCTGTGTTGTAGAGACCGCTGAAGACGGCGTGATCGCAGTGGAGATGGCCAAACGAAACACTTACGACCTGTTCTTGATGGACCTGCAGATGCCTGGCATGAACGGCCTGGAGGCGACGCGCAAGATCCGTGAGATGCCGAACTTCAGCACCACACCCATCATCGCAATGACCGCCAACGCCTTTGTAGAAGACCGGGACCGCTGTCTCGCCGCGGGCATGAATGCCCACCTCACCAAGCCCGTACTGCCAGTTGTCTTGTACACGGCGATCATGCAGTCACTGGCTACTTAATGGGCGCAAATAAGACGTCCACTCCTACCAAGAATTTTTCATACCCATTCAGGGTAGTCTCTGGCTTGACCGCAGAACAAGTCGTGGTGCGCCTGATGAAGAGTTCTTGAGCCGGGGTTAGTGCTGTGCCCATTGCAGCACAGATCAGTTCTTCACCTTGAACGCCGGCATGTGCTGCGCAAGGCGCGCGCCCATCTCGGCACCGAGGGCCTGCAGGCCGCTCAAGGGGCGCACCATGACCTCAAACTCCACAATCTTGCCGTCCTCGTCAAAGCGCACCAGGTCAATGCCTTTGAGCTGCTTGTCGCCCACGCGGGCGCTGAATTCCAGCACCACGTTCAAACCATCATCCGAAGCCAGTTGGCGGTGGTACGTGAAGTCTTGAAACACCTGAATGACGGTGTTGAGCGCCAAAATCAGCGCCGCGGCCGGCTGGTAGGGGTGGATGGCCATGGGGGAGCGGAACACAGCATCCGGGTGCACGATGGACGCCAGCGCGGAGAGGTCTTGCCTGGCGACCATGTCATGCCAGACGGCGATCGAGGCCGCTACTGCGGGTTTGAGGTGGCCGGGGGCGTGTTGCATAAAAGTCTCCTGTTGTGGATATATGGCGGATGCGGGTGAATCAGATACTGGCCGCCAGACGCGTGCCCTGGTTGATGGCCCGCTTGGCGTCCAGCTCGGCGGCCACGTCGGCACCACCAATCAGATGCACGGAGCAACCGGCCGCCTGCAAAGCAGCCAGCAATTCGCGCTGCGGCTCCTGGCCCGCGCACAGCACCACGGTATCCACAGCCAGCACCTGCTCCTGGTCACCCACACGGATGTGCAAACCGGCATCGTCGATGCGCTGGTACTGCACACCCGGCGTCATGCCCACACGGCGGGCCTTGAGCGAGGTGCGGTGGATCCAGCCCGTGGTCTTGCCCAACTGGTCGCCAACCTTGCTCTCCTTGCGCTGCAACAGGTGCACTTTGCGCGGCCCGGCTGGCACCTGGGGGGGCTGCAGGCCGCCAACGTGGGCATACGATGTGTCAATGCCCCACTCGGCATAAAACTTGGGTGCATCCACACTGGGGCTGGTGCCGCTGTGCATCAGGTATTCCGACACGTCAAAGCCGATGCCACCCGCGCCAATGACGGCCACGTTTTGCCCCACGGCTTTGTGGTCGCGCAGCACATCCAGATAGCCCAGCACCTTGGCGTGGTTCACACCCTCAATGTCTGGCGTGCGGGGCGTCACGCCAGTGGCCAGCACGATGTCGTCATAGCCGCCCGCCTGGAGTGCGTCGGCTGTCACACGGGTGTTGAGGGACAGCTTCACGCCCTTGAGCTTCAACTGGCGGTCAAAATAGCGCAGGGTCTCGTAAAACTCTTCCTTGCCTGGCACCTGCTTGGCAATATTGAACTGGCCGCCAATTTCGCTGGCAGAGTCAAACAACTCAACCGTGTGGCCACGTTCTGCGGCGGTCACTGCAAAGCTCAGCCCGGCCGGTCCGGCGCCCACCACAGCAATTCGCTTGGTCTTAGCAGTCGGTGCAATCACCAGTTCGGTCTCGTGGCAGGCACGCGGGTTGACCAGGCAGGACGTGATCTTGCCACCAAAGGTGTGGTCCAGGCAGGCCTGGTTGCAGCCGATGCAGGTGTTGATTTCATCGGCCTTTCCTGCGGCCGCCTTGCGCACAAAGTCGGGGTCGGCCAGAAAGGGGCGCGCCATGGAGACCATATTGCAAAAGCCGTCGGCCAGCAACTGCTCGGCCACTTCGGGCGTGTTGATGCGGTTGGTGGCAATCAGCGGAATTTTCACCGAGCCCATCAGGCGCTGCGTGACCCAGGCGAAGGCCGCGCGTGGCACCTTGGTGGCAATGGTCGGGATGCGAGCTTCGTGCCAGCCAATGCCGGTGTTGATGATGGTGGCGCCCGCCGCTTCAATGGCCTGCGCCAGTTGAATCACTTCGTCCAGCGTGGAGCCGCCCTCCACGAGGTCCAGCGCCGACAACCGGTAGATGATGATGAAGTTGGCGCCGACCTTCTCGCGCACCCGGCGCACGATTTCCACCGGAAAGCGGATGCGGTTGGCATAAGCGCCGCCCCACGCGTCATCGCGGTGGTTAGTGCGCGCGGCGATGAATTCGTTGAGCAGATAGCCCTCAGAGCCCATGATCTCCACGCCGTCATAGCCGGCAAACTGCGCCAGCCCCGCACAGCGCACAAAGTCGGCGATGGTTTGCTCCACCTCGTCCGTGGTCAGCGCATGCGGCGTGAAGGGGTTGATGGGCGCCTGCAGCGCGCTGGGCGCCACCAGGTCCTTTTGGTAGGAGTAGCGGCCAAAGTGCAGGATCTGCATGGCGATCTTTCCGCCCTCTTTGTGCACCGTGTCTGTCACCAAGCGGTGGTGTTCTGCCTCGGCCTCGGTGGTCAACATGGCGCCGCCCTTCATGGGCCGGCCGCGCTCGTTGGGCGCAATGCCGCCGGTAACGATCAGGCCCACGCCGCCACGCGCGCGCTCTGCGTAGAAGGCGGCCATGCGCGCAAAGCCATTGGGCACCTCTTCCAGCCCCACGTGCATGGAGCCCATCAGGACCCGGTTTTTAAGGGTGGTAAAGCCCAAGTCGAGGGGCGCGAGCAGGCTGGGGTACGTGGTCATGAAGTGTCCTTTATGCAACTGGTTGCACAATTCTAGCCAAATTCCCACCAACTGTGCAACTGGTTGCATAAAATGGGGTTTTAGCTCGCCATCTCCCATGTCCCTGCCCCACGCCCTGATCACTGCCCTGGTCGAACAGCCCTCCTCCGGGTCGGACCTGGCCAGCCGGTTTGACCGCTCGATCGGCTACTTCTGGCACGCCACCCACCAGCAGATTTACCGCGAACTGGGTCGGCTGGAAGCAGCTGGCTGGGTGGAGTCCCTCCCGCCCGAAAGCGGCCGTGGTCGCAAAAAGGTGTACCAGGTTCTCCCGTCCGGTCTTGCGGAATTGCAGCGCTGGGTGGCGGAAGACCAGGACCCCCTGCCCCAGCGCAACGCATTCATGGTGCGCCTGCGTGCCGAAGCCGTAGTCGGACCCACCGGCCTGGCCAGTGACATCCAGCGTCGTCTGACGCTACACCAGCAGAAACTGGCCGAGTACCGGTCTATCGAGGTGCGTGATTTTGGCCGCGAAGGCGCCTCACGCAAGGCACAATTGCAGCACCTGGTGCTGGAGGCGGGCATCATGCAGGAGACGCTGTGGATAGAGTTCTCCGAAAAGGCACTGAAAATCCTGGCCACCGCAGACCTCTGAACCAGTCCAATTTGCTACTTATTTAATAGCTACTCAACTATATTCCACGAGGGCTAGTGGCACATTTATCTGTAACTCTTTGCAATACTACCCAATTTGGGTAAGATGGCAACACCCGGAGCCCTCTTTATGCCATCTTCCACAGCGTCTTCCACGCCCCCAGCCGCGTCCAGCAGCATTCCCACCGACATCGACATCGCGCAGGCCGCGTCCATGCAACGCGTCTCCACCCTGGCCCGCGAACGCCTGGGCATTGCGGACGAGCACCTCGAACCCTATGGGCACTACAAGGCCAAGCTCTCGCTGGACTTTGTGGACAGCCTCACAGACCGACCCGACGGCAAGCTGATACTGGTTACCGCCATCAGCCCCACGCCAGCCGGCGAAGGGAAGACCACCACGGTGATCGGGCTTGGCGACGCGCTGAACTGCATCGGCAAGAAGGCCGTCATGTGCCTGCGCGAGCCGTCTCTTGGCCCGGTGTTTGGCATGAAGGGCGGCGCGGCCGGTGGCGGCTATGCGCAGGTGGTGCCCATGGAAGACATCAACCTGCATTTCACCGGTGACTTTTCCGCCATTGCGCTGGCCAACAACCTGCTGGCCGCGCTCCTGGACAACCACATCCACCACGGCAACGCACTGGGCATTGACGTGCGCCGCATCACCTGGAAGCGGGTGATGAACATGAATGACCGCGCGCTGCGCGACATCGTCGTATCACTGGGCGGTCCGCTCAACGGCTACCCGCGAGAGGACGGCTTTGACATCGTGGTCGCCTCTGAAGTGATGGCCATCTTCTGCCTGGCGCGGTCGGTGGATGACCTGAAGGAGCGCCTGGGCAACATTGTGGTGGCCTACACGCGTGAGCAAAAGCCCGTGACCGCGCGCGACCTGCAAGCCCATGGCGCCATGACCGTGCTGCTGTACAAGGCCTTTGCCCCAAACCTGGTGCAAACGCTGGAGAACAACCCGGTCTTCATCCACGGCGGGCCATTTGCCAACATCGCCCACGGCTGCAACTCCGTCATTGCGACGCGCTCCGCGCTGAAGCTGGCCGACTACGTGGTCACCGAAGCCGGCTTTGGCGCCGACCTGGGCGCCGAGAAGTTCGTCAACATCAAGTGCCGCAAGAGTGGGCTGCAACCATCCGCCTGTGTGGTGGTGGCCACCTTGCGTGCCCTCAAGTACCAGGGCGGCGCCGAGCTAAAAACGATCACGGCGGAAGACCTGGGTGCGCTGGAGAAGGGGCTGGTCAATCTGGAGCGCCATGTCGACAACGTGCACCGCGTCTACGGCATGCCCTGCGTAGTGGCTATCAACCACTTCAACACCGACACACCCGCCGAAATCACGTTGCTGATGGCGCGTATGGCAGAGCTGGGCGTGCGGGTCGTGCTGACCACGCACTGGGCCGACGGCGGCCAGGGCGCCACCGAATTGGCACATGCCGTGGTTGAACTGTGCGAACAAGAATCCGCACTCCAGTGGGTCTATAGCGATAGCGACACGCTGTGGGACAAAGTCAACAAGATCGCCACCTCGGTCTACCGGGCAGCGACGGTCACCGCCAGCGCCAAGGTCCGCAAGCAAATTGAGCAACTGCAGTTGGAGGGCTACGGCCACTACCCGGTCTGCGTGGCCAAAACGCCCTACTCCTTCTCCACCAACGCGCAGTTGCTGGGCGCACCCGAGGGCCACACCCTGGACATCCGCGAAGTCCGTCTGGCTGCGGGGGCTGAATTTGTCGTCATGGTCTGCGGCGACATCATGACCATGCCGGGGCTGCCCAAGCAGCCTGCTGCGCACAAAATTGACCTGGTGGATGGACGGGTGGTGGGACTCTTCTGAAAGAATGACCGCATGGACCAACTCCGCTGCCTTCGTGTTTTCGTCCAAGTCATCGCCGAAGGTAGCTTTGCCGGTGCGGCCAGAACACTGGACCTTGCTCCGGCAGTTGTCACCCGCGCAATCTCCGACCTCGAAGACCACTTAGGTGCCAGGCTCTTGAATCGGACGACCCGCAAACTCGTCTTGACGGAAGTTGGCGAGGACTATCTTGAGCGCACCAAGCGGGTGCTGGCCGAGCTTGACGATGCCGATGCGCTTGCAAACGCTGTCAACAGCGCGCCCAGTGGGAACTTGCGCATCCTTTGCCCGCCTGCTTTTGCGACCCATCAGCTCGTCGGGCATCTGCCGAGTTTTCGCCAGCGGTTTCCCCAGATTCAACTGGAGATGTCGGCCTCAGGCCCGGTTGGCGCCGCGGACGACAACTTCGATGTTTCCATCGTCTCCATAGGGCAGCAGCCACTTCTGGGAGAATTTGTGGTGCGGCAACTGGCGTTGTCGACCCTGGTGATTTGCGCAGCACCGTCCTATCTGGCGCAGCGTGGGCAACCCCAACAACCGCAGGATTTGCTCCCGCATGACGGGTTGCTTCCAGACGTGGCCGCTGTGCGCCGTGAATTGACGCTGTTTCGCCAAGACGTTGGCGCGGACCACACTGCGGGGCCCGTGCGCTTGGTGCTGCAGCGCCCACCCGTCATTTCCACTCCCCAACTCGAAGTGCTTTACGCTGCGGCCCTGGCAGGTATGGGGATTGCCGGTCTGCCAACCTTTATGGTGGCAGATGCTTTGCGAGAAGGTCGACTGAACCGTGTCCTTCCCCAGTGGCATGCCGGTGCATTGCAGCTCTATGCAGCCATGCCCACCCGCAAACATGTGCCCCTGCGTACACGGGTCTTTGTGGACTTTCTGGTTGAAGTGTTTGGCGGGGGCCAAAAAGACCCCTGGCTTGCGTCCAACTAGAACGCGCCCCTCACTGTGCCAGTGTCAAAGGGACGACACGCTGGCGCAGAATCCGGTACTGCGCATCCACCAGTGCCGTGTTGGGGTCATGCCCGGCCCGCGCGACCAATACAAATTCCTTTTGCGGTGCGGTGATGCCGTCAAAGAAGCGCCGCGCCACATCGGGTGTTGCCACCAAATCCTCCGAGCCGTGAACCAAGAAGACCGGTACTTCAAAGGCGCTGCCCAGTGAAGGCAAGTCCACCTTCGAGAACATGCCGTCGCCCCGTAGCCCCACAAATTGCAAGTAGGAATAGTCCTCGCCCTCTTCGTATTCTGCAAGCCTCTGGGGCGTCGCGTAGTGTGGTGCGCGCACCCACCACGACTGGGGGGCCGGGGTAGACGCTATTGCCTCATAAGGCCTGGTGGCACGGCGCAGGGCACCAAAGTGACGCGGATTCGCCCAGGGCGGCGGACCCATGCCCTCCATTGCTGCAAGGGTGGGTTGATCCCCCTTGGTGCGGGCAATCTCCACCACTTTTGCGTAGCTTGCTGTCAGATTCTCGCGGTAGCTCACCACCTGAGAGACGCCCACATAGGCATAGAACAAGTCGGGCTGCAACTTGACCATCTGGACGCCCAGAATGGAACCCCATGACCCACGGGTGAGGATGATCTTCTTCTTGCCAAGACGTTGGGTCAGGTATTGGGCAAGCGCGATCCCGTCCTGCGCCATACGCTCCAGTGTGAGCGCAGCATCAGCCGGTGGCGCACTGTGCCCAAACGTAAGCCCCGCGCCGGGCTGGTCCCATTGCACCAGCGTGAAGTCACGCGACCAGGAGCCGTAGATTGCGTCTGCGTACGGGGTCAGCGTGTTACCAGGGCCTCCATGCAGAAACAGAATCACGGGTTTGTCGCAGTTCTCTCCGTGGATCGTGACCCACTGCGCACTGCCACCCAACGGGATGAATTTCTCCTCATGCACCGGTTGTGAAAGTGGTCCACATGCAATGGGTGCAACCGCCTGGCTGTTTGCGGCAAAGGCCAGCGCTGCGGTTATCAGTGCAAATCCGTATTGGTAGAGTGTGCGCATGGTGTCTCCGTTAGTGCCCTGCATTCATCGGTAAGAGGATGACACCGACGTGTACTCCACGCGGGCGTCCAGATCTTTGAGCTTGCCCGAGACATTCTCCATCGGAGGCACACGTCCCTCATAGCGAACCGCCGTCCGGGTATTGGCATCGAACACCACCCGCATCGGCGCGATTGCCATTCGAATCAGAAAACTGCTGGGCGTGATGGAAAACGTTGCCTGACCATGGGTGAGCTTTTCAAACTTCAGGTTGAAACCATAGGTGGTCTTCTCCTGAACCACGACCATACGCACCGGCATCGTTGCGCCAGCCTGTAGTGGGTCCCAGTTCTTCAAAATATAGCCGAACAGGGAGGGCCCACAGACGACCGGGTCGGAAACCTCTTCGGAGGCTATGCTCAATTTTCCGTTGTCGTTGAGCTCGTATTCCAGGAGGCGTCCGCCATGGCTGACCTGCACGGCCCCGCTAAAACCCGATTGCTGGTTCGAGACCTCAAAGCGCTGGACTTCGTAAGCCGGCGAAACGACCGATGACTCAACGATGACGACGCTTCCTGTCGGATCGCTGGTGATGTGGCTGGCGGCAAGCCCTCCGGGCGCAGACTGTACTCGCCTTTCGTAACGATACAGGGGCGCGCCGGCGGGCGTGCGCTGGGTGAACGTGTCGCCCCGGTACACCAGTGCACCCGCAGACTCTGGCGACAGACGCAGTGCGTCGAGTTGGGCCAAGGCCGGCTGGACTGTCTGCGCGGAGGCTGAGGCTGCGGCCAGCAGCCATGCGGTCACACTGAGTGTGCGTGTGGGGTTGAGGTTGAAAAAAGTCATGCACGGGCTCCAGATTGGGTAGGCGGCGGGAATCAATGGAGTGACTGTAGGCGGGCGGGTACACGAGAAACAGGGGCCACCCGCGAAGGGACCCTTGCTGAAAATGGAATGATGACTTGTCATCGCAGAGCATGCATGGCTCGTTAAGCAAACCATGAACGCACAAATTCTCTCGAATCCGATCCAATCCACCACGACTGAGGGCCGCAACCTCTATCAAAGGATTCAGATTGCCGGTCTCGTAGCACCCTTTGTGGATGCCCTGAACCGAACGGGCAACCTCGATGCCATCTGGGCGATCGCCTTTCCATTTGAGGAAACGGTCCATCCCACGCGCCCGACCCTGAAACTCAGTTTGGTGATCAAGCGGGCAGAGCGTGAAGCAGGAATCGAACACATGCGTGTTGATTCATTGGAATCGGCGCGATCCGTACTGGTGAAAGCGTGCCGATACAGCGACTGGACCGAGCGCGCCTACACCCCGCTGCTGGAATTACTGGACATCGCCATTGCCGACAAGCGATCAAAACGCAGCCAGCCACCCGCCATGTCGTAAATTCAGGGGCACAAGGCGTAAACTTGCCGCACGCACCCGTAGTCCAGCAGCGACTTTCGGGGCGTAACAGTAGGTTACCGCCATGAAAAAGCAGCCCAGCGAAGCACCGGCCACCGACTCTGTAGGTTCCACGCCCACGCCCACCCACTTTCCCATAGTAGGCATCGGCGCCTCCGCCGGGGGCCTGGCAGCCTTTGAGGCCTTTTTCTCCGGCATGCCCGCCGACCGCGACCCGGGCATGGCCTTTGTGCTGGTGCAGCACCTGGCACCCGACCACAAAAGTATCTTGAGCGACCTGATTCGCCGCTACACCCGCATGCAGGTGTTCGAGGTGGAAGACGGCATGGTGGTCCAACCGAATTGCGTCTACATCATTGCGCCCAACTACGACATGGCCTTTTTACAAGGCGCGCTGCACCTGCTGGAGCCCGTGGCGCCGCGCGGCCAGCGCCTTCCGATTGACTATTTCTTTGAGTCCCTGGCGGCCGACCAGCGCGAGCTGGCCATTGCCATCGTGCTCTCAGGCACCGGCAGCGACGGCACCGCGGGCGTGCGCGCCGTCAAGGACGCCGGTGGCATGGTGATGGCACAAAACCCCGAGTCCTGCGAGTTTGACGGCATGCCCCGCAGTGCTATTGCCACCGGGCTGGTGGACTACCAGCTGCCCCCGGCCGAGATGCCCAAGCAGCTCATGGCCAACATTGCCCACATTTTTGGCAAACTGCCGCGCTCCGGTCAGCCCGCCAGCCTGAAGACCGAAGGTGCCCTGAAGAAGATCTTTGTGCTGCTGCGCGCCCAGACCGGGCACGACTTTTCGCAATACAAACCCAGCACCATTCACCGGCGCATCGAGCGGCGCATGGCGGTGCACCAGCTGGAAACCATGGATGCGTACGTCCGGTACCTGCAGCAAACGCCTGCCGAGGTCGATGCGCTGTTTGGTGACTTGCTGATTGGTGTGACCAATTTCTTTCGTGACCCGGATGCCTTTCAGATGCTGGAAGACCAGGCCATCCCCAAGCTGTTCACCGGCAAGCCCAACGGCGCCACGGTACGGGTGTGGTCGGCCGGCTGCTCCACGGGGGAAGAGGCCTATTCGCTGGCCATATTGCTGGTGGAACGCATGGAGGCCCTCAAGCAAAGCTACACCGTGCAGGTGTTTGCCACTGATATTGACCCCCGTGCCATTGCCACGGCCCGCGCTGGCGTGTACCCGGCCAGCATCGCCGCTGACATGTCGCCCGAGCGGCTGGCGCGCTTTTTCACGCTGGAGCCCGGTGGCCAGGCCTACCGCATCCACAAGGGCATACGCGACCTGCTGGTGTTCTCCGAGCAAGACCTGATCAAAGACCCACCGTTTACAAAAATCGACCTCATCAGCTGCCGCAACCTGCTGATCTACCTGGATGCCAACCTGCAAAAGAGACTGATCCCACTGTTTCACTTTGCACTCAACCCCACTGGCATGCTGTTTTTGGGCACCTCTGAAGGCATCGGCGATTTCGAAAGCCTGTTTGCAGTGCTGGACCGCAAGGCCAAGCTCTACCGGCGCAAGGAAGACCTGCTGGGTGCTCAGCGCAGCGCGCTGAGCCGTTTTGTTGCACCAGTTTTGGCCACCGAGGCATCCTTGCCCAGCCGTGGGGCTAACAAGGATGCATTCCCCGCCACCAAGCTGCCGCTGCGCGAGCTGATGGAACAGGCGCTGTTGCGCTACGTTGCCCCGGCCAGCGCGTTGGTCCATGCGGGTGGCGACATGGTTTACCTGCACGGGCGCACCGGCATGTACCTGGAGCCCGTGGCCGGAGAGGCCGGCGTTCAAAACATCCTGAAAATGGCGCGCGACGGACTGCGCCCGGGTTTGAGCACCGCGCTGCACCAGGCCGCGGCCACGAACCAGCCCAGCGTTGCGCCCAACCTGCGGGTCAAGACCAATGGTCACTACACCCGGGTGAACGTCAGCGTGCACCCGGTGGCCAGTGCTGGCCCAGGCGCGCCGGACGCAACCCTCTACCTGGTGATGCTGGAAGACGCGCCCGAGCTGGCGGCCGCCCTGGAGGCAGCGGACGGTGCCAGCGCAGCCGCCACCCCCGAAGCCCAGGCCCGCATCGACGCGCTGACGCTGGAGCTGCGCGCCAAAGACGAATACCTGCAAAGCACGCACGAAGCGCTGGAAAGCTCCAACGAAGAGCTCAAGTCCAGCAACGAAGAAATGCAGTCGGTCAACGAAGAACTGCAAAGCACCAACGAAGAGTTGGAGACCTCCAAGGAAGAGTTGCAGTCTGTCAACGAGGAGTTGGCCACCGTCAACACTGAACTGCAAACCAAGGTGATCGACCTTTCGCGCGCCAACAGCGACATGAACAACCTGCTGGCGGGCACCGGTATTGCCACTGTGTTTGTGGATTTACAGCTGCGCATCCTGCGCTTCACCCCGACGGCCACCAGCATCATCAACCTGATAGCAAGCGACGTGGGCCGCCCGGTGGCGCACATTGTGTCGAACCTGATGGGCTACACCAATCTGGTGGCCGATGCGCGGGCGGTGCTCGCCACGCTGATCCCCAAAGAGGCCGAAGTCCAAACGCTGGATGGCCAGTGGTACACCCTGCGCATCTTGCCCTACCGCACGCTGGACAACGTGATTGAGGGAGCGGTAGTCACCTTTGTGAACATCACCGACGCGGTGAAGACCCGCGAAGCCCTGTACCAGGCCAAGGAAATGGCGCGCCTGGCGGTGGTGGTGCGGGATGCGCATGATGCCATTACCGTACAAGACCTGTCGGGCCGCACCATTGCATGGAACCCCGGCGCGGTGCGCCTGTATGGCTGGAGCGAGGCGCAGGCACTGGCCATGAACGTGCGCGAGCGCATTCCCGAAGGCCAGCGCGAAGGTGCATTGGACAAACTGACCCGCCTGAGCCGCGCCGAAGTGCTGGAACCCTATCGGACCCAGCGCCTCACTTCAGCGGGTGCCGTGCTGGACGTGTCCATCATCTCCACGGCCCTGCTGGATGAGACTGGTACGTTGTACGCCATCGCCACCACCGAGCGGGCCACAGCGGGGGCAGCACCATGATCACGCCCAAGCCACCCCCAGAAACCGACGCGACATTGCGCCAGCGCGCTGAAGCCCAATGGCGCAAGCGGATCGAAAATTCAGCGGACGCGTTTGGCGATCTGACCCTGCGCGACACCAACCTTCTGATGCACGAATTGCACGTGCACCAGATCGAGCTGGAGATGCAAAACGAAGAATTGCGCCGCGCCAAGACCGAGGCGGATGACGCGAAAGCGCGCTACCAGGACCTGTATGACCTGGCACCGGTTGGCTATTGCACGGTGAATGCAGATGGTGTCATTTCGCAAGCCAACCTGACACTGACCACACTGCTGGGAGTGACCCACAAGGCGCTGATCGGCAAACCGCTGGCACGCTTCGTCTGCCGCGAAGACCAGGACACCGTATACCGTGTGCGCCAACAGGTGCTGAGCCCCCCGGGAGCACCCGGGCATGCGGGCGCGCCACCGACCTGTGAACTGCGCATGGTGCGGGGTGATGGCGCAAGCTTTTGGGCGCAATGGACTGCCAGCACCAAACGCGATGCGCAAGGCGCACCCGAGCTGCGCTTGGTGGTGGTCGAAATCAGCGCGCGCAAGGCTGCCGAAGCAGAGACTTTGCTGGCCGCCAGTGTGTTCAAACACGCGCGTGAGGGCATCATGATCACCAGGCCAGATGGCACCATCATGGATGTCAATGACACGTTCACCCGCATCACCGGCTACACGCGTGATGAAGTGGTGGGGCAAAGCCCGCGCATGCTGAACTCGGGCCGCCACGGGCCAGACTTTTACGTTGCCATGTGGCAAAGCCTGAAAACAGAGGGCTACTGGAGTGGCGAGATCTGGAACCGGCGCAAAAGCGGTGAAGTATTTGCCGAGATACAAACCATCAGTGCGGTGCGCGATGCACAGGGGCAACTGCAGCACTACGTAGCGCTGTTCTCGGACATCACGGCGCAGAAGGAGCACCAACGCCAGCTGGAGCACATTGCCCATTTTGACGCGCTGACCAACCTGCCCAACCGCGTGCTGCTGGCGGACCGCCTGCACCAGGCCGTGGCACAGGCAACCCGGCGCGGCGATACGGTGGCGGTAGCCTATCTGGACCTCGATGGATTCAAGAGCGTGAACGACCACTACGGCCATGATGTGGGCGACCAGCTGCTGATTGCCCTGGCCAGCAACATGAAGGATGCCTTGCGCGAAGGCGACACGATGGCGCGCATCGGTGGCGACGAGTTTGTTGCCGTCTTTACCGATTTAACCCACCCGCAAGCCAGCCTGCCCCTGCTCACCCGGCTGCTGGAAGCAGCGGCCCAACCGGTTCTGGTGGGGGACATTCAGGTGCAGGTCTCGGCCAGCCTGGGCGTTACCTTCTACCCGCAGGCGCAGGAAATCGAGGCGGATCAACTGCTGCGCCAAGCCGACCAGGCCATGTACCAGGCCAAGATGGCGGGCAGGAACCGATACCACGTGTTTGATGCACTGCAAGACACCGATCTGCGCGTCCACCATGAAGACCTGCACCATATTGAACGGGCGCTGGCGCGGCACGAGTTCGTGTTGCACTTCCAGCCCAAGGTGAATATGCGCACCGGCCAGGTCATTGGCGCCGAGGCGCTGATCCGCTGGCAGCATCCCGAAAAAGGTTTGCTGGCGCCAGCGACTTTCTTGCCCGTGATCGAGGAACACCCGCTGGCCGTTGCCATTGGCGAGTGGGTTATCGACATGGCATTGCAGCAGATCGAGCGGTGGCGTGAAGCCGGGCTTGACCTGGGTGTCAGCGTCAACATTGGTGCACGACAATTGCAGCAGGGTGATTTTGTGGAGCGCCTGAAAACCATTCTGGCTGCGCACCCGAAGGTCGTGCCGTCGTGCCTGGAGCTGGAAATACTGGAGACCAGTGCAGTGAAAGACATGGCGCAGGTGTCCAGTGTGATTGACGCCTGCCAACAGATGGGCATTGCGTTTGCGCTGGACGACTTTGGCACCGGCTACTCGTCACTGACTTACCTCAAGCGCCTGCACGTCGCGATGTTGAAAATTGACCAGAGTTTTGTGCGCGACATGCTGCAAGACGCAGATGACCGTTCGATCCTGCAAGGCGTCATCGGGCTGGCATCCGCTTTCAAACGCGGAGTAATTGCCGAGGGCGTGGAAACCATCGCCCACGGCACCGCGTTATTGGAACTGGGCTGCGATCTGGCGCAGGGCTACTGCATTGCCCGGCCCATGCCAGGCGACGCCATGCCGGACTGGGTTGAGACCTGGGCTGGGGGCTCTAACCCTTTTGGGTAGACCAGAGAGCGGGCCGCAATGCTTGGGTTGCTGCCCAACGCTTTGAAAGCCACCATTGCAGAAGTCGCTGCGTTTGATGGTGCGGATGTCAAGGCCTACTGTCAGGATGGGCAGGGGCAGCTGTGGATTGCCAAGCGCAACCACGGTTTTTTGCGCCATCCAAAAGGCTGGCGACTGGCGCCGGCCTACGACATGAACCCGTTGCAATGCGATGATGGCCGTACTGGCAGCACGGGGTAAACTGAAAACCTATGTCAAACCCATTGGTGTCGGATTCGCAGGTACTTCGCCAACGGGCAGAGCAAACCATGGGAAGCCGCGCAAATGTGCATACGGTAGCGGCGTATGCCGCGCTGACGCCCGACGCGCAACAACAGCTGCTGCACGAGCTGCAAGTGCACCAGATTGAGCTGGAGCTGCAAAACGAAGAGTTGCGCCGCACCCAGACTGCACTGGACACTGCACAGGCGCGCTATTTCGATTTTTACGACATGGCTCCTGTGGGGTATGTCACCGTGAGCGACAAAGCGCTGATCCTGCAAGCCAATCTCACCACAGCGGCGCTGCTGGGCATGCCACGCAGCAAGCTGATCGGCAAACCGCTGCCAGGCTTCATGCCCGTATCCGATGCCGACCGCTATTACCTGTTGTGCCAACAGGCGCAGGACAGCGGCAGCGCGCAGTCCTGCGAGCTGCAAATGTACCTTGCGAACGGCAATGGGGTTTGGGTCAAACTGCAAGCCATTGCGGCCATCGGTGAGGACGGCTCAACGGTCATCCGGTTGGTGTTGAGTGACATCACTGAGCGCAAGCAAGCCGAAGCCCTGCGCCTGGCCAACAACACGTTCCGCGATGCGATTCTGGACTCGGTCCCGTCCCAAATTGCGGTGCTGGATCACACCGGAACCATTGTGGCGGTCAACCAGACCTGGCGCGCATTTGCACTGGCCAACAGTGCGGTGCCCGGTGAGCCCGCCCGCCACACCCAGATTGGTACCAACTATCTGGACATTTGCAGCTCGGCACAGGGTGGCGCTACCGACGACAGTGCTGCGCTGACGCGCGACGGCATCCTGCGTGTGATCCGGGGCACTGCGCCGAGCTTTGAGTTTGAGTACCCGTGCCATTCACCCACGCAGCAACGCTGGTTTTCTCTGGCGGTGACGCCCCTCAAACTGGGCGACCATGCGGTGGTTGTCACCCACACCGACATCACCCAGCGCCGGCAACTGGAGCAGGCGGCCAAAGAAGCCAGTGAAAACAAATTCAGGCTGGTGGCCGACAACACCTCCGATGGCATTTTGATTTTTGGCGCGAACAGGCAAATTCAGTATGTTTCGCCAGCCTACGTGAATCAACTGGGTTACAGCGAAGCAGAAGAACTCAATCGCTCACCGGACCAAATCTTCGCCCTGATCCACCCACAAGACCGCGATGCCGTGCTTTGCGGCATTGAGCGAGCGATTGCATCAAAACAAAGCGATCTGCTGTACGCGTACCGGATTCAGCACAGGCTGGGCCATACCATCTGGCGCGAAGACCATGCCAGGTTTCAATACGATGGGTGCGGCAATTACGCTGGGGCATGCGTCGTCGCCCGCGACATCACTGAGCGCATGCATGCGAAAGCTGACCTGCTTGAGACGAATCGCGTGCTCATTCAGACGCGCCTGCAATTGCGCGAGCTGCTGGCGCAGAACGAGGCGACGCTGGAGAATGAAAAACGCCACATTGCCCGCGAAGTGCACGACGAGCTGGGGCAGGTGTTGACCGCGCTGCGCATGGACCTGGCGCTGGCCGTCATTCGACATGCCGCTCAGGCGCCAGACCTGCTCGATGAGCTCAACGGCATGAAGAATCAGGTCGACCGAGCCATTCAGGGCGTGCGCAGTGTGGCGAACAGTCTGCGACCGGCAGCGTTGGATATGGGCCTGGTCACGGCCATTGAATGGCTGTGCATGGAATTCACCAAGTACGGCGATGTAGAGTGTGGGCTGCATGGTTTCGATGAAAGTTTTGAAATCGACGATTCCCGCGCAGTGGTGATTTTTCGCATTGTGCAAGAGGCGCTCACCAATATCCGCAAATACGCGCAGGCGTGTGAGGTCAAAGTCACTTTGGAAATGCGCGGACCTGAACTGGGTGTCGAAGTGCGCGACAACGGGCTTGGCTTTGATCTGGCGGCGGTGGCCCAGCGCGGCACCCTGGGCTTGCTGGGTATGCGTGAGCGGGTGATTGCCCTTGGCGGGCGGATTGAAGTGCACAGCACACCGGGGCAGGGCACGACGATCAGCGTTGTGATTCCCCTTGAGCCCAAAGTGGCCAACGTGGCCAAAGGCCCCGCATGATCCGACTGCTGATTGCCGATGACCATGCGCTGATGCGAAGCGGCCTGAAGCAGCTTTTCGCAATGGCTCCCGACATGCAAGTAGTTGCTGAGGCCGCCAGCGGTGCCGAGGTGCTCGAGCGCCTGCGCCAGCAAGACTGTGACCTGCTGCTGCTGGACCTGAACATGCCCGGCATCAGCGGCACGGATTTGATAACGCGCGTCAAGGCGCACCAAAGCGACTTGCCAATCCTGATGCTCAGCATGCACAACGAGCCTATGGTGGCGGCGCGCATGCTCAAGGCCGGGGCCAGCGGCTTTATCACCAAGGACTGTGAGCCCGAGGTGCTGCTGGCCGCCATCCGCACCGTTGCGGCCCACGGCAACTACATTGACCCGGTAATCGCCGTCAAAATGGCGTTTGACGGCCCCTCTGCGCAACCAAGACCGCTGCACCTATCGCTGTCAGAGCGTGAGCTGGAAATTTTTCAGCTGGTGACGTCCGGCCACAGTCTCACAGCCATTGCCGCGCAACTGTTCATCAGCAGCAAAACCGTGAGCACCCACAAGGCGCGCCTGATGGAGAAGCTCAAAGTCGAGAATATGGCGGGCTTGATGCGCTATGCCATGCAGCATGAATTGCTATAATATTCATAGCTGACCTATCATATCCCACGGGGGCCAAATGGCTAAATGGCACTCAAGACTCCGGGGTCGGCAACCATTTGGCCAGCATGACGCTCAACTCCTTCAAGCGCAAGGGTTTCGTCATGAAGTCGTCCATGCCGCCATCCATGCAGCGCTGGCCCTCGCCTTGCCGGACATTGGCAGTAATGGCAATGATGATGGCCCGAAGGGTACCCGGTACCCGTGCGGAGCGAATGGCGGCGGTCAGTGCAAACCCGTCCATGTGTGGCATCTGGCATTCGGTCAGCAACAAAGCGTAGCGGCCGGTTCGCCACTTCCCCAGCGCTTCGAGGCCGTCTTCAGCCACTTCTGCGGCATAGCCCAGCAGGCACAATTGGTCTTGAATAGCCTCACGGTTCATCTCATCGTCTTCGGCCAACAGGATCAAGCGCCCGCTGGCCGCAGCCTCGGACACGCTGGGAGCTCCGGTGCGCAGCGGCACAGTGGGTGCCGGGCTTGAAGTGGCACTGGGCGCAGCCAGTGCTGCGTGCAAAGGCAATGCCACAGTAAAGACCGAGCCTTTTCCCGGTGTGCTGTTCACGGTGATTTGGCCGCCCATTAGCGCCACCAGTTTCTGGCTGATAGACAGCCCCAATCCGGTGCCACCAAACTCACCTGCGGTGCCAACCTCACCCTGTGCATAGGGTTGAAAAAGGCGACCTACCACCGCCGGGCTCATGCCAATGCCACGGTCGCGCACATGCAGCAAAACGCCGGGCAGGCCATCGGCAAGCGCACCACACTCCAGCGCCAAGGTCACTTCGCCCGATTCACCGGGCTGCAGCCGGGTGAACTTGATGGCGTTGCCCACCAGGTTCAGCAGCACCTGGCGCAGTCGCTCTGGGTCGGCGTAGATGGCCCGAGGTACGTCGGGGGCGATCGAGAGCCATAGCAACACGCCCTTGCCGCTGGCCGATTCAAGCATCAGTTGCAGCACGCTGTCGGCCACATCTTTCAGTGGTGTGGCAATGTGCTCCACCTCCAGTTTGCCGGCCTCAATCTTGGAGAAATCCAGAAAGTCCTTCAGGATGCGCAGTAACGCCTGCGACGAGTTGGCAATGGTGGTCACCATGCGCTGCTGGTCGGCATTCAAATCGGTGCGCTGCAAGACATCGACCATGCCTATCACGCCATTCATGGGCGTGCGCACTTCATGGCTCATATGGGCCAGGAACTCTGACTTGGCCAGGTTGGCGGCATTGGCCAAGGCAGTCGCGCATTGCAGCTCAGCGGTCTTGGTCCGCACCATTTCCGCCAGTTGGCTACCGTAGTATTGCAACTCCACCTCGTTCCTTTTGCGCAGGGTGATGTCCGAGCGGATCGAGAGGTATCGGGTGGGCAGCCCGCTCGGGTCGCCATACATCAACATGGTGGCGCTCACCCAGTACAGACGGCCGTCCTTGGTCCGGTTGCAAATTTCGCCTTGCCAGACCTCGCCACGTGCCAGCGTGTCGTACATGACCTTGAAAAAACCAGTGGGATGCACGCCTGAGCGCAGCAGGGCATGGTCCTGTCCCATCAGTTCGTCACGGCTGTAGCCGCTGATGCGGCAAAAATTATCGTTGACACTGGTGATTCGTCCCTGCATGTCTGCAGTGGACACGATGGCATGTTGATCCAGCGCGTAGCGTTGGTAGAAAAGCTCATCCCGCAAGTCGTGGGTGCATTGCTCAAGCGGGGTAGTGGTGGTTTCCAAAGACATGCGACGCATGCTGCCATGCGTTACCCCACTTGCACCATCAGCCAAGGCTGATTCTGTGTAGGGAAAGGCTTACAACAAGAGCAGCCTCTCCTGATGGCGCAACAGCACCGGGTGGGCCACTATGGACCCATGCCCACCCATGTACTCATTGTTGATGCTTCGAAACTGATTCGCACCAGTCTGCGGGCCCTGCTAGGCAGCGTGGAGGGCATTGCAAGCATCCGCGAGGCCGCCACACTGGGCGAGGCGCTGGACAGTGCCCACTGCAATCCCCCCACTCTGGTGATCATGGATCTGCACCTGCCCGACGGGCTGGGCACGCACATCATCCACCAGCTCAAGCAGTTCGCTCCCCTGCTGCGGATCGCCGTGCTGACCATCCACGCTGAGTCCATTTATCGCCAGCGGTGTCTGGCCCTGGGTGTGGACTGGTTCTTTGACAAAGGCACCGAAGTTGAAGACCTGTTGGAAGTAGTCCACCAGCACGCCGCCCTGAACCAACGGATCCACCCCCACCAAGGAACTTCCCATGAATAGTTTGAGAATTGCCACGCGTTTGATGCTGCTGATAGGCTTCTTGGCGGTCATGTTGGTGGCCATCGGCCTAACGGGTTTATCAGGCATCAGCCAAGCCGACGACGCGATCAAGTCTGTATACGAGGACCGCACCATTCCCATGGGGCAGCTTGGCGATGTTCAACATCAGATGTTGCTCAATCGGCTGGCCATTGCCAACAGCGTCATGGACCCCAAACCCGAAATCCTAGCCAGAAGCATTGCCGATGTAGGCAACAACATGGTCACCATCCAAAAGACCTGGGATGCCTATATGGCCACCACGCTGACGCAAGAGGAAGCGCTGGTCGCCAAGAAGTTCGTTGAGGAACGAGCCCGATTTGTGCAAGAGGGGCTGCTACCGGCCGTGGCGGCTCTGCGCACCAATGACGTCGAGGGTGCGCATCGCTTGATTCTGGAAAAGATCCGACCACTCGCAGTCCCTGCGGAAGATGGTATCGAAGCACTGATGGACATCCAGCTCAAGGAAGCAAAGGCCGAGTACGAGTCCGCCGAAGCGCGCTACACCACCACGCGGGCCTGGTCCATCATCGCTATCGTGGGCGGCGTGCTGTTTGCCGCCCTCTTCGGCTGGAGTCTGGTTCGCGGCATCTCCCGCTCACTGCGCGAGGCTCTCGACGTGGCCACTGCGGTAGGTCAAGGGGATTTGAGCCACACCATCAAACTGGACGGCACAGACGAGGTGGCGCAGGTGTTGATCGCCCTCTCTGGCATGCAGGACAACTTGTCCCAGGTCGTCAGCTCGGTGCGCCAGGGGTCGGAAGCGGTGGCCACGGCCAGCGCCGAGATCGCCCAGGGCAACCACGACCTGAGTGCCCGCACCGAAAGCCAGGCCAGCGCACTGGAGCAAACGGCGGCCTCCATGGAGCAGCTCAGCGCTACCGTCAGGCAAAACGCCGACAACGCGCGCCAGGCCAACCAGCTGGCCATGAGCGCCAGCGCCACTGCGATGCAAGGGGGCGAAGTGGTGGCCGGCGTAGTGGAGACGATGAAGGGCATCAACGACGCATCCAGAAAGATAGCGGACATCATCAGCGTGATTGACGGCATTGCCTTCCAGACCAATATCCTGGCGCTGAATGCGGCGGTGGAAGCGGCCCGCGCCGGTGAACAGGGGCGCGGGTTTGCCGTGGTGGCCAGTGAAGTGCGCAGCCTGGCAGGCCGCAGTGCAGAAGCCGCCAAGGAGATCAAGCGTTTGATCAACGCCAGCGTCGAGCGGGTGGAGCAAGGCACGGCCCAGGTCGATCAGGCTGGCAACACCATGGACGAAGTGGTGCGCGGCATCAAGCGGGTAACCGACCTGATGGGCGAGATCAGCGCCGCCAGCAACGAGCAAAGTGCCGGCGTCTCGCAAGTGGGCGAAGCGGTCATGCAGATGGACCAAGTGACCCAGCAAAACGCGGCGCTGGTGGAAGAAATGGCCGCTGCCGCCAGCAGCCTGAAGTCGCAAGCCCACGAGCTGGTCGAGACCGTGGCGGTGTTCAAGCTGACCGAAGGCGCGGTGCGCACCGCGCCGGTTGCACGCACCCCTGCGCGTGCCCCAATGCTTGCCCCCACCCGCACAACCTTGCCTGCACCTACCCTTTCCGCTGTGCCGGTGCCCAAGCGCCTGCCATTCAAGCGGGCGCTTGCATGAAAACCATCTTGCCAGTGATCGGCTCAGTGCTGGTGGTCGATGACGATGAATTTAGTTGTGACCTGTTGCGCGAGATGCTCCGTGACCTGGGGGTTGCCGAGGTTCGCTGCGCTGGCAACGGCCACGCTGCTTTGCGCACGCTGGCTGGCCTGCCAGGCGCGCCTGACTTGCTGATATGTGATCTGTTCATGCCCGACATGGACGGCATTGAGTTCATGGCCGTACTTGGTCGTCAAAAGTACCGGGGTGCGGTGCTGCTGATCAGCGGCGGAAACGTCGAATTGCTGGCGGTGGCGCAAAGACTGGCGCTGGCGGGTGGCATCCAATTGCTGGGCAGTTTCTGCAAGCCACTGCACCCAGACATCCTTCGATCATTGCTTGGGAATAAATCCGGTCAAACCGGCGTATCGCGCGTGGGCGAAGCGGTCATACGCATGGACCGGGTGACCCGGCAAAACGCCAATGGATTCCACCCATGAAACCAGAAAAACACCGGATCCTGCTGGTGGATGACGACGACTTTCAACTCGAGTTGATCGCCGGTCAACTTGCCGACATCGGCTGGCTTCACGTGATCCGCGCCAGCAGCGGAGCACAGGCCCTGGCCCGTTTTGACGAATACGGCGCCAACATTGTGGCCATCATCAGTGATCTGTCGATGCCGGATATGGACGGACTGGTGCTGATGCGGCATCTGAACCAACGCGGTTTTGGCGGCGGCATTATCTTGCTCTCTGGGGTTCAAGCCGACATATTGAGCAGTGCGGGCGAGTTGGTTCAGGCCCACGGGCTCAATATCCTGGGCTGTTTGCACAAGCCCTGCAACCCGGATCAGTTACAGCAATTGCTGGAAAGCCTGCGTGCGCCTGAAGTCGTGGTGGGCACCCCGCAAGATGCGGCGTTGCTCAGCACCGCGCGCCTGCAGACGGCTTTGGCTGCGGGTGAATTCATACCCTGGTACCAGCCCAAGGTGGCCATTCACAGTGGCGCAACCCTGGGGGTTGAAGCACTGGCACGCTGGCCGCAGGCGGATGGCAGCCTGATCGGTCCGGGCGTTTTTGTGCCCGCCATCGAAGCCGCTGGTCTGGCCGATGCTCTGTTTTTTGCCATGGCACGCCAGGTGGCATCGGACATGGAGCAGTGGCGATCGCAGGGTATCCATGTCAAGGCGTCCATCAATCTGTCGATGGAAACCGCGCACAACCTTGCCATGCCGGAGCAGCTCGGCCAGATCGTTGATGCGGCCGGGTTGTGCCCTGAAGATTTGGTCATTGAGGTCACTGAGAGCCGCTTGATGGTGAACCGGGCGGTGACCCTGGAGAGCCTGACCCGCCTGTCACTGATGGGCTTTACGCTGTCGATTGACGACTTTGGCACAGGATTTTCGAGCCTGATGCAACTGATTGACCTGCCCTTCAAAGAGCTCAAGATTGACGGCAGCTTTGTGCAGCGTGCCAGCCGTGAGCCCAAGGCCCAGACCGCAGTGGGCCTGTCCATCATGCTGGGCACGACGCTGAAGATGGACGTCGTGGCCGAGGGCGTTGAAACCGCAGCGCAACTGGAATTTCTGCGCAACAGTGGGTGCACCCTGGTGCAAGGCTTCTTCGTGGCCCGCCCGATGCCGTTTACGGCCTGTACCGACTGGATCAGCCTGGAAAAAGGGAAGGTTGTGAAACCATCCTGTTTGATGGATTTTCCTCGGCAATCAACATGATCAGACTCAACCTGAAATCACCGCCATGTAGGTGGTCCCTGCTCGTGTTGGTCGGCGGTTTGACCGTGACGGGCCTGCTCTGGATCCAGGCCCAATCCACTGCAGCCGAGCAGGTCCAGTCGTTTCTTCAGCGCCACGCCAATGACATCACCGGCCGTGTCGAGAACCACCTGAGCAAGCAGGAGCTGTCCCTGAAAGGGTTCGAAGGTTTGTTCAATGCCTCTGACAAAGTGACCCGCAGCACTTTTCGCCAGTATTTTCAGTCCCTCCATGCGAGATCAGAGGGCGCAGGCTTTGCCGGTGTGTCGTACCACGACATCGTGCTAGCCAAAGACCTGCCCAGCCACATCGCCGCGCTGAGAAAAGACGGTTTTCCTGACTACCACATCTTTCCGCAAGGAGACCGTGACGTCTATGGCCCGCTGCGTTTTATTGAACCCTTTGTGGGCAACAACCTCAAGGTCATCGGCTTTGACCCGCTGTCCGTTCCTGCCGAGCGCCTGGCCATTGAGCAGGCCCGCGATAGGGACGACGTGGCGATCTCAGCCAAGCTGACACTGGCGCAGGACAGTGGCACCCAGGAGCCGGGTTTTGTGATGGTTGTCCCTGTCTTCGGGCGGGGCAGTGCGCATGACACGCTGGCCCAGCGCAGAGCCAACTTTGTGGGATGGGTCGACAAGCCGTTTCGCATGATCGACCTGATGGCCCAGGTGTTGCCCGACGGACTGCAGGAGATGGACCTGGAGATCTTTGACGGAACAGACCTGTCAGCGGCCAACCTGTTGTTTGATGCGGATACCCAGTTGCACAGCCAGCACCCTACCCAGGCACGGGCCACACAGCAACTGCTTTTTGGTGGACGCAACTGGACACTGGTGTTTTATGACCAACCAGGCTTTGGCGCAGCCGCTGTCAGGCAACGCCCAGCCTACATCGCTGGCAGTGGTGTGCTGCTGAGTGTCTTGCTCAGTTTGGTGACGGTGTTGACGATACGAGCGCAGCAGCGGCGCGTAAAGACACAAGCACTTGCGGCCGCGGAACTGGAACGCCAGGCGCGCGATGTCTTGCGCACCCAGCACGAACAAGCCCTGCAGCAAAGTCTATCGCTTGCGCGCGCGTCTGAAGCGAAGGCCAACAGCGCCCTGGAGCAGTTGATCTACCAAAAATACATCCTCGATCAGCATTCGATCGTGTTGATCACCGACCTGCACGGGCGAATCACCTACGTCAACGACAAGTTTTGCGATGTCAGCGGCTACAGCTGCGAAGAACTCATGGGGCAAGACCATGCGCTATTGAAGTCGGGCGCACATCCCAAGGGCTACTTTCAGGCCATCTATGAAACACTGGGACGTGGCGAGGTCTGGCGTGGCGAGATCTGCAACCGCGCCAAAGAGGGCCACCGGTACTGGACTCGCTCCACCATCATGCGATCCGGCAATGAACAGGGGTTTCCGACACAATACATCTCGATCAGCGACGACATCACTGAACGCAAGGCCACCGAGCTGGAACTGCTGCAATACCGGGAGAAACTGGAAGAATTGGTGCAGCAGAAGACCCAGAAAATCGAGCAGCAAAAACAACAGCTGCGTGAAAGTGAAAACCGTTTAACTTTGGCCGTTGAAGGGGCTGACGTGGGTATCTGGGATTTGAACCTGGTGACGAATACGCTCTACCACTCGCCACGCATGGCACACATGCTGGGCTATACGCTGGAGGAACTGCCCACGGTGCGAGAAATATGGGACGCACTGGCGCACCCGGATGACGTTGCGCACTACCGCAAAAACCTGACGGCTCACATTCGAGATGCCCAAGTGCCTTTTGAGACCATGATCCGGATGCGCCACAAAAATGGTGCGTGGCGCTGGATTTTGAGCCGGGGACGCGCCACACGTGACGCCAGCGGGCGCGCTCTGCGGATCAGTGGTACCCATGCTGATATCTCCGAGCGCAAACTCATCGAAGAAGCCGCTCAAGCCGCAGACCAGGCCAAGTCCGAATTTCTGGCCAACATGAGCCACGAAATCCGCACGCCCATGAACGGCGTCATCGGCATGGTCGACATCCTGCAGCAAACCAAGTTGTTGCCCGAGCAGCAGCGCATGCTCACCACCATTGCCAATTCGTCACAAACCCTGCTGCACATCCTGAACGACATTCTGGATTACTCCAAGATCGAGGCTGGCAAACTGACGGTGGAACACATCGCAACACCCATCAAGGAGGTGGCTGAGAGCGTGCAGCAACTGATGCAAGCTGTGGCCAGCGCCAAAGGGCTGACCTTGTCCCTGTCGCTCACACCCGATCTGCCCGACGCCATCTACTGCGACCCCACCCGTCTGCGCCAGGTGCTGTTGAACCTGCTGGGTAACGCCATCAAATTCACCCAGAGTGATGCAATGCAGAAAGGCCATGTCAGTCTGTTGCTGGAGCAGGGTAGCCTAGCGGATGGCCAACCGGCCATACTGCTGCGCGTGCGAGACAACGGCATTGGCATGAGCCCCGAGGTGCTGGCCAAGCTGTTTGCGCCTTTCACCCAGGCCGATGCCAGCACCGCACGCCAGTTTGGCGGCAGCGGCTTGGGTCTGTCCATCAGCCAGCGCCTGGTGGCGCTGATGGGCGGCCAGATCACCGTGCAAAGCGCACCCGGCGCGGGCTCTGAATTTACCGTGGTGCTGCCCCGGCAAGAAGCCCCCATGCTTGCCCAGGCGAGCGAGTTTGCGGACCGGCGCCTGCAACTGCGTGCCAGCGCCCCCAGCAGGGACGAGGCCGCCGCCAGCGGACACCTGATCCTGGTGGCCGAAGACAACGAAACCAACCGCGATGTGCTGCACGAGCAACTGCGTCTGCTGGGCTATTGCGCTGACATGGCCGAAGACGGCCGGGAAGCGCTTGAGAAATGGCGCACAGGCCGCTATGCCTTGCTGTTGACCGATTGCCATATGCCGCACATGGATGGCTTTGCACTGACACAGGCCATCCGCACATCAGAGTCACCAGGCCAGCGCCTGCCCATCATTGCCATCACCGCCAACGCCATGCAGGGTGAAGCCCAGCGTTGTCTGCAAGCCGGCATCGACGATTACCTGAGCAAACCGCTGCGCCTGCAGGAGCTGGCGCCGGTGCTGAAAAAATGGCTGCCACTGACAGGAGGAAGCGAAGAGACTCAGTCGGTAGCGCAGGACGCTCCTGAATCAATAGCTGCTCACGCTTTATCGACGGGGGCTAAAGCCACATTTGACATATGGAACCGTAGCACATTGAGCGAGTTGGTAGGCGACAACAGCAGCCTGCATCGGCGCCTGCTGGAACGGTTTTTAGTCAATGCCAGGCAGCAGATCATCTGCATTGAGTCGCAAGCACTGGCCGGCGAGGCCACCCAGGCGGCAAATGCCGCGCACACGCTCAAATCAGCGGCACGCTCGGTTGGAGCCCTGGCTTTGGGTGAGTTGTGCCAGCAGATTGAAACCGCGGGCCAAGCCCTTGACGCAGCACAGTGCGCGGCCCTGGCCGCCAGGCTCGCCACCGCTTTCGCCCAGGCGCAAGCATGCATTCAGCTGCATTTAGGGAATTGACCTTCAATAGACCACAGATGGCGCCTTGACCGGCAACACCAGATCAAAACGGGTTCCACGGCCCACAACCGAGTGGACGGTGATGCTTCCGCCCAGCACCTTGCTGGTTATCCGATGCGAGATCGAGAGCCCCAGCCCCGACCCGCCGCGACCCAGCTTGGTGGTGAAAAATGGGTCAAATATCTGACCAAGATCCTCGGTCGGTATCCCCACGCCATTGTCCTCAATCGACACGCGGACCACACTGTCGGATTGCCGAACCGCTGAAACACGAATAACGCCCGCCTGCATTCCGTCAAATGCGTGACTGACCGCGTTGGTGACCACATTCATCACCACCTGCCCCAAGGGTCCGGGAAAACTATCCATGGCCACCGCATCGCAGAAGTCGACTTCCAGTTGCAACGGGCGCAGCTTGAGGCCGGGACGCAGGGTGTCCAGCACTTCATGCAGGGTCTGCGCAAGGTCGAAGGTGCGCCTGCGTTCGGAATCCTGGTCCACCGCCACCTGTTTGAAACTGGTGATGAGCGAGACCGACCGTTCAACGGACCGCAAGGTCAGGTCTGTGCCTTCTTTTACCCGGCGAATGAAGTTCTCAAACGCTGACTTCGTCAAATTTCCCTCGCCCAGACGCTGTTCCATCGTCTCAATGTCATGGGTTATGGTGCTGGCGGACACCATGGCGTTACCCAGCGGCGTATTCAATTCGTGCGCCACACCCGCCACCAGGCTACCCAGAGATGCCAGCTTTTCGGAGTTGATCAGTTCGTCCTGCGTGTGCTTCAGGGTGTCCATGGTGGCCAACAATTCGCGGTTGGCCTGGTCGAGAGCTTGCGTGCGATCGGACACCCGCAATTCAAGGTCGGTGTTGAGCATTTTCAGTTCAGACTCCATGCGCTTGCGGTCTGTGACGTCGACCGACATGGTCAGCACACAATCTTCATCACCGTAGAAAAACCGCTCGGACGACAACATGAACACGCGGGGTGTGCCATCGCGCATCAAAAAGGTCACTTCATAGCCACTGACGCGCCCGTCGGCGGAAAACGTGTCAATCCAGCCCTGGCGTTGCCGCAGGTCCTGCCAGAACCCCAGGTCAATGGACGTCTTTCCCACCACCTCCGACTTCGAAAACTGGAAAAAACGCTCCCAGGCCGGATTCACATCGACATACACGCCACTGGCAAAGTTGGCCACCGTAATGGGCAGCGGACTGGCATTGAGCAGTTGCAGCACTTTTTGTTCGTTCGTCCGGGTCGCTGATTCCTGCCTGGCCAACTCGTCAACTTTTTGCTCCAAATGCAAATTGAGCGCCTTGATCTCGGCCATGCTGCTTTGGTGCACGTTAAACACCTGTCGCAAAACCAGATAACCGACGACCCACACGCTGGTCATGGCCAGCCAGTAGCCACCGTCGGTCGCCACAGCAATGGGTGTCCACCACCCACTGCCGACAACAAAAACCAGCACGGTAATCCAGAAAATGGAAGCAAGCAGTAAAAACAGGGCCTGGCGCATGCCGAGCAGCCACCCCCCCATCAGCACCAAAATAACGCATCCGTGCAGGATAGGATTGAGAATGCCGCCGCGATAGCCAGACTGCACCGCGATAGCAATCCAGATCGACCAGATGTAGACCGAAAAACCCAAGCGGTCGGAAAAACGTTTGCGCAGGACATTGCAAGCGGGGCCGCCACAGCCAATCAAGACAGGGGCGAACAAGCGGGACCACTCGCCGCCAATGACCAGGATGATCGCAATGTAGGCGGCGCAACTCCAGGTCGTGAGTTGAATGAGCCGGTCGAACAAGCGGTTCAACGACTGCGTCTGGAAGCTTTCACCGATGGGGGAGGCTTTGCGCATCGGTTGGTACATGGTTGAACGTTTCCTTCAAACCATCTTAGCTTCCCGATGTGAACTAAGCCAAGCACCGCAGCTGTGCGCCCCAATCTGCTATTCTAAAGATAGCATTAACGCCTTATTCTTCGGGGGCCGAAAGCCTATTTCCCACCCAATCCCATGCTGCGGGTGATGACTTCCTTCATGATCTCATTGGTGCCGCCGTAGATGCGTGCAACCCGCGCATCCGCAAAGCCACGGGTGATGGGGTATTCCCACATATAGCCGTAGCCGCCGAACAGCTGCACGCACTCATCCATCACCTTGCACTGCAAGTCGGTGGTCCAGTACTTGGCCATGCTGGCGGTCGCGGTGTCAAGCTGGTCTTTGCAGATCAGCTCGCAGCACTTGTCGACAAACACCTGGGCCACCTGCACCTCAGTCTGCAGTTCGGCCAGCGTGAAGCGGGTGTTCTGGAATGCGGCCACGGGTTGGCCGAATACCTTGCGCTCCTTCACGTAGTCCACCGTCCAGTTGATGGCAGCCTGGGCACCGGCCACGGCGCTCACCGCAATCTGCAGGCGCTCCCACGGCAGCTGCTCCATCAGGCAAATGAAGCCCCGGTTCTCATGCGCCTTGCCTCCCAGCAGGTTCTCAGCCGGGATGCGCACGTTGTCAAAGAAAAGCTCGGATGTGTCCTGCGCCCTCAGGCCCAGCTTCTTCAAACGCTTGCCCACGCTAAAGCCGGGCATGCCGCGCTCCACCAACACCAGACTGGTCCCCTTGCCGCCAGCGGCCGGGTTGGTCTTGGCCACGACGATCACCAGGTCGGCATGCCAGCCATTGGTGATGAAGGTCTTGCTGCCATTGAGCAGGTAGCTGCCATCCGCTTGTTCGATGCAAGTGGACTTGATGCCCTGCAGGTCCGAGCCCGCAGCCGGCTCGCTCATGGCGATGGCACCAATCATTTCACCGGTAGCCAGTTTGGGCAGGTACTTGGCCTTTTGCTCGGGCGTGCCGTAGTGCAGGATGTAGGGCGCCACGATTTCGCTGTGCAGGCTGTAGCCGATGCCACTCACCCCCGCGCGTGCCAGCTCTTCAAACTGGATGACGGAGAACAGCTTGTCGGCGTCCGAGCCGCCGTATTCCTCGGGCATGCTCATGCAGAGAAAGCCGTTGTCGCCGGCCTTGTTCCAGACATCGCGGGCCACATAGCCCTGCTCTTCCCATTCGGCGTGAAAGGGGGAAATTTCCTTTTCAATGAATTTGCGAAAGCTGTCGCGGAAGGATTCGTGGTCGGTGTTAAAGAGGGTTCTTTCGATCATGGCGGGCACCTGCGGTGTGAGTGAGAAGTGATTTATACAAAGCAATTGCTTGGTAAAAAGCAATATACCGCATTCTGCACTTAGGAGCACCGTTTGTAATCGCGCTCACGTTGACTGCGCACCGCCAGAACGAATACCGTGTCCTGTGCAGGGTCGAAGCGGTACAAGGCCAAATAGCCGCTCGCACCGTGGGAAACAATCAATTCGCGCTGCCCCATGGCCGCCGGGCGTCCAATCAGCGGGCTCGTGGCAAGAACATCAATCGCATCTATGATGGCCTCGATATGCAGTGCCGCATTGGCTGGCACGTGGTCAAAGAGAAAATCGAAAATTCGATCAAAATCTTCCCGCAAGCGGGCAGAAAGTATTATCAGACTCATGCGCGCTTTGCTTTGGTCTTGCCCTTGGCATCGCTCAGCCGATGTCGCAAGTAAGTCTTCATTTCGTGCCATTCCACGCCTGGCTCACCCGCCTGCAAAGCCAGGTCCCGCTGTTGGGCGATACCCTGAACGCCCAAGCGCCATTCGGCTTCGTCCGCCTTTTGTGCCAACGCCTCGACCATGAAACTGTGTGGCGTTTGACTCAGTGCTTGGGCCAGTCGGGAAATCCTGTCGCGCAGGGATTCGTCGATACGTAAGGTGGTTGTGGACATGGGGTTTACTCCGATAAGTGACACAAGTGTGCCACAACCGACCAGAATCCGGAAAGCCCCTGCACCGATGTGGCAACGGAGCCTGATATTTATACAAAGCAATTGCTTGGTAAAAAGCAATATACTCCAAAACTGACCTCTCATTTCCACCAGTTTTCACCCATCCCTCTGGAGCGCTACCCATGACAGAAGCATTTGTATTCGACGCCATCCGCACCCCGCGTGGCAAGGGCAAGAAAGACGGCAGCCTGTACGAGGTCAAGCCCGTCAACCTGCTGGCCGGCCTGCTGACCGACCTGCAGCAGCGCCACCAGTTTGACACGGCACTGGTAGACGATGTGGTGATGGGCATCGTCTCGCCCGTGGGTGACCAGGGTGCCGTGCTGCCCAAGGTGGCGGCGCTGAAGGCGGGCTGGGATTTCCGCTGTGCCGGTGTGCAGGTCAACCGTTTTTGTGCTTCCGGCCTGGAGGCCGTAAACATGGCTGCGCAAAAGGTGCGTTCGGGTTGGGAAGACCTGGTGGTGGCCGGTGGCGTGGAAAGCATGAGCCGCGTGCCGATTGGTTCCGACGGCGGCGCCTGGGCGATGGACCCCGAGACCAACTCGCAAACCGCATTCGTGCCGCAAGGCATTGGCGCGGATCTGATCGCCACGCTGGAAGGCTTTACCCGCGCGGATGTAGACGCCTTTGCGCTGGAATCACAAAAGCGCGCCACTGCCGCGCAGGCTGCAGGTTACTTTGACCGATCGGTGGTTGCCGTCAAAGACGCGCTGGGTCAGGTCATTCTGGGCCGCGACGAGTTCATCAAGCCCAATACCACGCTGGAAGGGCTGGCCGGACTCAAACCAGCCTTTGAGCAGATGGGTGGCATGGGCTTTGACCAGGTGGCGCTCACCCGCTACCCCCAGGTGGAGCGCATCCACCATGTGCACCATGCGGGCAACTCGTCGGGCATTGTGGACGGTGCGGCGGCGGTGCTGATTGGCAACGAGGCGGCTGCCAAGGCGCATGGCTTGAGCCCGCGAGCCCGCATCGTCTCCACCGCACTCAGTGGCGCCGACCCCACCATCATGCTGACCGGCCCCATGCCGGCGGCCCGCAAGGCGCTGGCCAAGGCTGGGCTGACGATTGACCAGATCGACCTGTTTGAAGTGAACGAGGCCTTTGCCGCCGTGGTGATGCGCTTCATGAAGGAGATGAAGGTGCCGCACGACAAGGTCAACGTGAACGGCGGCGCCATCGCCATGGGCCACCCGCTGGGTGCCACTGGCGCCATGATTCTGGGCGTGCTGATTGACGAGCTGCACCGCCGCAAGCTGCGCTACGGCATGGCCACGCTGTGCGTGGGCGGTGGCATGGGGATTGCCACCATCGTCGAACGCTTGTGAGCCGAATCGGCCGCTAGCCCTCGTATTCATTGCGTAACTCGCTCATAAAAACATAGCATCATGAAAACCATCCAATACTCCCTGGTTGACGGCATTGCCACCATCACCTTTGACGAACCCAACTCCCCCGTCAACACCATGTGCCTGCAGTGGCAGGACGACATGGCCGAAGTCGCGGCGCAGGTCGCCCAGGACAAGGACGCCATCCAAGGCATCCTGCTGGCCTCCGCCAAGAGCACCTTCTTTGCCGGCGCCGACCTCAAGGCCACCATGCGCATCACGCCTGCGGACGCGCAAAAGGTCTACACCGAAATCGAACGCCTGAAAAAGAACATGCGCTTTCTGGAAACCCTGGGCAAGCCCGTGGTCAGCCTGCTCAACGGCACGGCGTTGGGTGGCGGTTGGGAGGTGGCCCTGATCGGCCACCACCGCATTGCCATCGACTCGCCCAAGACCCAGTTCGGCTTGCCCGAGGTGACGCTCGGTCTGTTGCCCGGCGCCAGCGGCGTGACCAAGATGACACGCCACCTGGGCCTGATGGGCGCACAGCCCTATCTGGTGGAAGGCAAGACCTTCTCGCCGTCGGATGCCAAGGGCATGGGGCTGGTGCACGACCTGGTGGCGCCTGGCGACAACGCAGCAGCCGAGATGCGTGCCAAGGCCCTGGCCTGGATCGCCGCCAACCCGACCGCCCAACACCCGTGGGAAGCCAAGGGCTACAAGGTGCCGGGCGGCCTGCCCTCCTCCCCCGCCGTCGCGCAAATGCTGGTCGTGGCCCCGGCCATGATCAAGAAGCAGACGCGTGGCCTGTACCCCGCACCCGAAGCCATCATGGCCTGCATGGTCGAAGGCCTGCAGGTGGACATCGAAACGGCGCTGCGCCTGGAAAGCCGGGCGCTGGCCAAGCTCATGACCGGGACGAACGCCAAGGCGATGATCAACACCTTCTTCTTCAACCTCAACGCCATCAAGAGCGGCCAGAGCCGCCCCAAGGATGTGCCACGCTTCAAGCCCTCCAAGGTCGGCCTGCTGGGCGCGGGCATGATGGGCGCGGGCATTGCCTATTCGCAAGCCAGCAAGGGCATTGCCACGGTGCTGAAAGACGTGAGCCAGGAGAAGGCCGACCTGGGCAAGAGCTACACCGCCAAGATCACCCAGGGACGGGTGGACAAGGGCCGCATGACGGCGGACAAGCAGGTCGAAATCCTGGCGCGCATCCAGCCCACCGCCAAGGTTGAAGACCTGCAAGGCTGCGACCTGATCATCGAGGCCGTGTTCGAGAACCGCGAACTCAAGGCCCGGGTGACCAAGGAGTCCGAGCCCATGTTGGCCCCGGGCGGCTTCTTTGCCTCCAACACCTCCACGCTGCCGATCAGCGGCTTGGCCACAGCCAGCGCCGCGCCCGAGAAATTCATCGGCATCCACTTCTTCAGCCCGGTGGACAAGATGCAGCTGGTGGAAATCATCCGCGGCAAACAGACCAATGACGAGACGGTGGCCCGCGCCTATGACTATGTGCAGGCCATCGGCAAGATGCCCATCGTCGTCAATGATTCACGCGGCTTCTTCACCAGCCGGGTGTTTGGCACCTTTGTGATGGAAGGCATTGCCATGCTGGGCGAAGGCATTCCCGCCGCAGCCATTGAGAACGCCGGCATCCAGTGCGGCATGCCAGTGGGACCGCTGGCGGTGATCGACGAAACGTCACTTTCGCTTAGCGTGCATGTCATGGACCAGACCCAGGCCGACTATGCCGCTGAGGGCAAGACCTACACGCCGTCCCACGGCGAGGCCATTGCGCGGCGCATGGTGACCGAGCTGGGCCGCGCCGGTCGCGCCGCCGGCGGCGGCTTCTACGAGTACCCGGCCGAGAAAGGCGCCAAGAAGTTCCTGTGGCCGCAGCTCAAACCGCTGTTCGAGAAGGCCGATGCCCAGTGGACCATCACCGACCTGAAGGACCGCCTGCTGTTCCGCCAGGCCGTGGAGACTGCGCGGTGCTTGAGCGAAAACGTTTTGACCACGGTGCACGATGCCAACATCGGCTCCATCTTTGGCATCGGCTTCCCTGCCTGGACCGGTGGCGCCATGCAGTTCATCTATGGCATGGGGGTTGATGCGTTCGAAGCGCGGGCCGCGGAACTTGCGCAGAAGTTCGGCAGTGGCTTCGCGCTGACTGATGCGGTGATGGCGGCGGTTCGCAAATACCAGCCAGTCTACTGACAAGAACGCGGGGTCTGGGGACTCGGGGCTAGGGCAAACACCAACATACAGTAATGTATGGAAGACCTAGACTAGAACTTCAATTGGAGACACCTTCATGAAAATCCCAGCCTCGCGCCACACCCTCGTTAAAGTCACCTCTTGCGTGGCCCTGCTTGCTACGGCAACGGGAGCCTGCGCCAGTGAAGGATACAAGTCGCGGCAGTCACCCATTGGCGCCTTTGGCGGAGAAATAGCCGCCGCAGCGGACAACCCCGGCTTCTTTGGTACCGCGATCACCACGTACGTCCACATCTACAAAATTGCCGACGACAGTGGAAATGACGTAGGCGTCGCGGCACGCACTGTGCCACTGCCAACCAATTCCAAGGCGGGGCTGCCGATTGCCGACGGCACTTACAAGCTCAACGTGGCTGCGGGCAGCATCAAATTTGATCAGGCGCAGACGCAAATCAACCTGATTGGCGGGTACATGACAGAAGACACCTATGCAGGTGGCCGACTGGCGTTTGCGGCCAACGTACCGTTGATATCCATCAACCGCACATTCTTTGCATCACAACCCGCCGGTACCGTATCACCGGCGCCGGGAGCCGCGCTGCCACCGCAGGTAATCGGAGCCATTACCACCATCGCGAATACAACGAACTACACCGTTCAGTCCGCCTTGATTGCGCGCAATACGAGCGAGAACCTCAACGTAACTGGCATGGGGGACACGGAGTTGACGGCGGTATGGGTGCGCCACACCAACCGCCTGAAAGTTGCAGCCGGTGTCTCGCTGTTTGTACCCACCGGGGCATATGACAAGACGCGCGGTCCCAATCCGGGCTTTGGTAACTTCTATACGCTGCGGCCCGGTGTTGCGCTGACGTATTCGCTCAACCCCAACCACACCGATACCAACTGGGATTCCGGTGTGACCGTGGCCGGACGCCTGTCCTACGGCATCAACTCGTCAAACCTGGAGACAGACTACCGCAGCGGCGACTTTGTCTACACAGAGGCAGCACTTGCCAAGGTGACCGGCAACTGGGCTTTCGGGGCAAACCTGTTGGCCATTCAGCAGATCACGGACGATTCAGGGGCAGGCGCAAGCTCCGGTGGCAACCGGTACAAGAACTATGGCTTTGGTCCCTTCCTGTCGTACAAGCTCCCGGGCAAGGATGCAGGATTCAATCTGCATTTCAGCCGCAACTTTGGCAGCCAGAACGCCCTGGTTTCCGAATCTTTGCAGTTGCGGATTATCAAGGCCTGGTAGCCGCAAGTCCATGCACCAGATGCTTGGCAATGATCGACTTCAAGTAGTTCGAAACCTTGACACTGGCGGAGGGACGGTTGAGCGCCTCATGGCTTCCCACCACGGCAAGGTAGAACAACGCGGATAGCTCCCGCGCCGTGGCGTCATCGTGCACCAACTGCAAATAGTGGCTGTAAACCAGTTGCAGGCGCGCGCGATCCACGCTTTCCAGCAAGGCAGCCACGGTGCTGTCTTTGCTCGCCAAACTGCGCAGCGCCTGCTCAAATCGATCATGGTCGCGGTCTTTGACCGAATGGGCAATGGCT
This sequence comes from uncultured beta proteobacterium, assembly GCA_903853895.1. GTDB lineage: Bacteria > Pseudomonadota > Gammaproteobacteria > Burkholderiales > Burkholderiaceae_C > Allorhodoferax. Next base: position 47,206 of record CAINUX010000022.1, read on the forward strand.
CCGTCGAGTATTTGCAGGATGCTGGCGGCCGGGTTGCACTGACCGTTTGGAAGTCCCACCTGATCATTCGCAACGGTACGCTGATACCAGCGATCAATCAGAGCGCTGACAAGTTCGGCATGGTCTGCAAAGTGCCAATAGAAGCTGCCACGGGTAACTCCCAGCGACTGGGCCAGCGTCAAGACACGGACCGCGCCGAATCCGCCGTCAATGGCCGCCCGAAAAGCAGCATCGAGCCAGTCATCACGCGTCAATCGCGCACCGGTTGGTGCGGGAATAGTCTGAGCCTCGGCGCCCGCAAGGGCATGCGGTGGGGACAGGTGTTTGCGGGAGGCCATGGCCTGAATTTTACGATGCATCCGAGGGCCTCTGTGCCAGAAGTGAATCTGAACGCACCAAGTTCAATTGGTCGAGTCAAGCTAGGTAGTGACCCTATGGCACCTAGCCTACCGCATTGAATTTAATACCTATTTATCAGCTTTTGGGGCAAGAACAGCCGCACCCGCGAATCTGAAACATAAACGTGAACATCTTTCATAAACTTGCTGTTCAATTTGGAATCCACAGAACACCCATGCATCCCTCCATAAGAAAGCTGGCAACATCCATTGCGATCGCATTGTGTGCAAGCATTCTGTCGGCGCACGCGGCGCGCCCCAACATTGTCATGTTGGTCGCAGATGACTGGGGCTTCACCGATGTCGGCGCGTTTGGTGGTGAAATTGAAACTCCCAACATTGATGCACTGGCACACCGTGGAACACGCTTCACCAACTTCCACGCAGCGGCTTCGTGCTCCCCCACGCGCTCCATGCTGCTCACGGGTGTGGACAACCACCGCAACGGAGTGGGCAACCTGCGCGAGGCCATGCCGCGCGAGCACCTGGGCAAGCCCGGCTATCTAGGTTCGCTGTCACAAAACGTGGTGACGGTTGCCACGCTGTTGCAAGACAGCGGATACCGGACCTACATCACCGGCAAATGGAATGTGGGCTCCGAGCCCCACAACCTGCCCAATCGCCGCGGTTTTGACCGCTCCATCATTCAGGGCGACACCGGCTCCGACAACTGGGTACCCACGCAGCGCTACCTGCCACACTCCGCCACTGTGGAGTGGTTTGAAGATGGAAAGCCCGCCACCATGCCGGCCGAGTTCTACTCGTCGACCTACTTCGTAGACCGCATGATTGGCTATCTGAAAGCAGGCGAAGCGGCAGACACAAAGAAACCCTTCTTCGCCTACCTTGGTTTTCAGGCCAACCATGTTCCGATTCAGGCGCCCAAAGCGTTTGTTGACAAATACCGTGGCAAATACAAGGATGGCTGGGACGCACTGCGCGAACAAAGGCGCAAGAGCGCAGCAGCGTTGGGGCTCATTCCCCCGGACACCGGGATGGTGCGCATGGGCACGACTGGCGACTGGAACGCGCTCAGCGAAAAAGACAAGCTATACCAACAGCGCGAGATGGAAATCTACGCGGCCATGGCGGATGCCATGGACCATGAGGTGGGCCGCCTCATTGCCCACCTCAAGGCCAGTGGCGAGTACGACAACACGGTGTTTGTATTCCTATCGGACAACGGCGCCGAGGGCAGCGACTACACCGACGCACAACCCTGGCTGTGGACGCAGTACTCGCAGGACATTGATCGACTGGGTGGCAGGGGAGCCTATGGAATTCCAGGCCCCAGTTGGGCCAGCGCATCGGTGTCACCGTTGACCGGGTACAAGTTCTACGCAGCCGAAGGCGGCATCCGAGTGCCCATGGTCATTGCGGGCGTTGAAGGCGGGCGCAGCAACCAGATTGCAAAAGCGCTGACCCATGTAACCGACATCCCGCCTACGCTGTTGGAAATCGCAGCAGTGCCTTTGCCTGGAACGCACTACCGTGGCCAGGCAATCGAGTCCATCACAGGAAAGAGCCTGCTTGCTCTGATCAAAGGCGAAACCGGGAGTGTGCGCACCATAGATGAGCCGTTGGGCTACGAGCTTTCGGGCAACAAGGCTTTGTTCAAGGGCGACCTCAAGCTCTCGCGCAATGACCCACCGGTGGGCGACGGGCTATGGCATCTGTACGACGTGCAAAAGGACCCTGGCGAAACGCATGACCTGCAAAGCGAGATGCCTGAACGTTTCGCAGCGATGCAGCAGGACTATCTGGCCTATGAAAAAGCGCATGGCGTTCTGCCCATGCCAACTGGCTACACACCCGCCGGCGCCGTGCTGATCAACGGCATCTACAACTACTGGCTGCCAACCTACGGCCCGACTGGTCTGGTTTTTAGCGCGTTACTCGTATCGATTGCAGTGCTATTAAAAAGGAAGCGCACTGCGCATATTTCATGAGGGCTAGCGGGTACTTTTCATCACCATGGCCGGCTGAAGACGGTGGGCCACAAAGGTTTCAGAGCCCAATTGCCGGGCGCGGCGCTGCAACAGGCTTGGCTCTGCGACCCGGTGAACGGCTGCACTGCGTCACGCGTAGCACGCTGATGTCCACCATGACGGTGCTGGGAGGCCCCGGTGAGGTCTATCTGATGCAGCACTCGGCCCTGCGCGCACAAATCGGGCTGCCCACCACGGCCTGTGTGGAGAGGATCGACCCCATCAGCCTGAAAACCCTCGCATGCTCTCCACGCCTGGCCGGTGGCCCCATGTGGCCCGGCGGCATGGCGGTGCATCGCAATGGCGATCTGTACGTGGTCTACGGACGCTACCTGCACCGCCTGAGCCGCGACTGCGAACCCCTAGCCCAGTTGCAGCTTCCCATCCATGCGCCGTACAACTCGTTTGTCGTGCTGGACAATGGTCTCATCGTCACCAAGAACCTGTCCGACACCGCCGCGGCGCGACTGACTGTAGTGAACCCAGAGACGGTCTCGCGGGCCTGCAACGATATCGACTGCCCTGAGCCCTCCGTTGCGCGCCTCAGCGCCATGGGCAACTCGGTTTACGTCGTAGGGGTTCGCTCGATCTTTCGCTACCACTGGTCAGACGCAAACGCGGCGTTGGAGTTCGACACCACGTGGCGCTTTGACTACATTGGTAACACCACGCAAACCTACGGATGGGATGTGGTGCTGGACGGACAGCACGCCTGGTTTATGGACAACGGAAAACACCGCTACCAGTTCCGGATGGTGGGTGCAGGTGTCAGCCCTACACCCAATCGTCTGATCCGCGTATCGCTCCAGGATTGCGCAGACCACCAAGTGCTGGACATTTGCGGCGTTCGCGGTGGCAGCGTGACCAACCCGCCGGTCTATGACCTGCAGCGCAGAATCGTGGTGGGCTATGACTCGGCCAATTGCCACTTGCGCGCTTGGCGTTTTGACACATCCACCCGGGCTCTGGAGCCGCTGTGGCACAAGCCGAATTTTGGGTGTGCAAGCCACATGGTGTTGTATCCAGAGACCGGGGAACTGGTCACCAACGACTACCACCGTTTCGGCGAGGAAGTGGTCGTAATGGACATTGCAACTGGCGCAGAACGTGGGCGCGTGCGCACGGGCGGCGTCATGCAAGGCGTCGTATTCCCCAGTGTGGGCTGGGGGCGGGACCTGTACTGGAGCTCCATGGGTCGCCTGGCACGGGTGTTTGTGAATTAAAGGCAAGGGGAAATATTCAATGCAACGCAAGACACGCTGGATTCTTGGCGCGCTGCTCACGGTGGTGACCTGTGCTGTGCTGGTGTGGGCGTTTCAACGCCCTATCGCCACTGCTTTGCTGACGCAGATTGTCAACAAGAATGTCGGTCGCAACATCATCCCGGACCTGCCCGACGGCCTGCACCTGGCCTTGTGCGGAACCGGGTCGCCATTCCCTGACCCGACTCGTGCGGGTCCCTGCTCGGCCATCATCGCGGGGGACCGGCTGTTCATCGTCGACACCGGTGAAGGCAGCGCCCGCACCTTGGGCTACATGGGCATTCCGGCAGCCAAAATTGAAGCGATTTTTCTGACGCACTTTCACTCGGACCACATCGATGGGCTAGGCCCGTTCCTCCTGCAGCGCTGGGGCGTTGGCACTTTTGAAACCCCCACACCGGTGGTTGGCCCCATTGGCGTCGATCAAGTTGTGGATGGGTTTCGTGCGGCGTATGTGCTCGACTTTGGCTACCGCGTTGCACACCATTCACCCAAAATCATGCCGCCCGGTGGCAGTGGCGGCAAAGGCATTCCATTTGCATTACCACCCGTCGGCCAAGGAGACCAGATCGTCGTGCTGAGTGACAAGGGGCTGAAGGTGACGGCATTTCGCGTGGACCACGCACCGATCGATCCAGCAGTGGGCTACCGCTTTGACTACAAGGGCCGATCGATCGTCATCACAGGGGACACCAAAAAAACTCCAAGCGTGCACGCGGTGGCCCAAGGTGTGGACATTCTGGTCCACGAGGCACTGCAGCCCAAGCTGGTCAAGCTTTTGGAAGCCGGCTTTGCCAACCACAACATGGGCAATATGTCGCAGGTCATGCGAGACATTCTGAACTACCACACCACGCCCGAAGAAGCCGCTGCCCAGGCGGCGGCAGCTGGCGCCAGGGAACTGGTACTGAACCACATTGTTCCACCGCTACCATTGCGTTTCGCCTACCCTGCATTCCTGGGCGATGCTGCAACTTTTTACGACAGACCCATCACCGTCGGCGAGGACGGCATGCTGTTCAGCTTGCCGGCCAACTCCACAGGCATTGAACACAAGAGGCTTTACTGACATGCGCACACTTCAAGGCAAATCGGTCGTCATTACGGGCGCGGCCTCGGGTATTGGAGAAGCCCTGGCACACGCCAGCGCCGCACGCGGAGCGCGCCTGCTGCTTGCCGATATTGATGCCGCAGGACTGGAGCGCGTTGTCTCGGCCTTAGTGGCAAAAGGTATCGATTGTTCGGGTCTGGTAACGGACACTGGCAATGAGGCGGCAATTTACGCGCTCGCACAGGAGGCCCAGACCCGACTCGGCGGCGCCGACGTGTTGATCAACAACGCGGGCGTCGGCCTGATGGCTCCTATCGAAAAACTCCGTACAACAGATGCACAGTGGCTTATGAACATCAACTTCTGGGGTGTCGTGCACGGCTGCCAGGCCTTCATCCCGCAAATGCGCCAGCGCCCCGACTCGGTGCTGGTAAACATCTCCAGCATCTTTGCCATGGTGTCGATTCCAACGCAGGGCATCTATAACGCCAGCAAAGCGGCGGTGCGTGGCTTTAGCGATGCTTTGCGCGAGGAACTCCGGGGCTCCAGTCTGGATGTGCTGTGTGTGCACCCGGGTGGCATCAAGACCAATATCGCCAACCGCGCGCGCATCACCGATGTATCGATGGTGGCCGACTCCGACCAGGAAATGCGCGACAACTTCACCAAACTGGCACGCACGACCCCGCAGCAAGCAGCGGCGGTCATCCTGCACGCGATTGAGTCCCGCAAGACCCGTGTACTCATAGGGTCCGACGCCAGATTCATGGACTGGATGTTTCGCCTGTTTCCTGTGCATGCTTCGCATTGGCTGAGCAATATCGGGCAATGGATGCGGCGGCGCAACGCGGCAAAAGCCGCTGCCACGTCAACCCAAGACAAGACCGTATGAAGTCCCTCCCCTCCATTGACAAGGCGCATATCCTGCGCACACCGGACGATCGTTTCGCGCACATCGTCGACTTCCCTTATCTCGCCAAGTACGTGGAAGTTGGGGGCCTGCGCATCGCCTATATTGACGAAGGCCCCCGCGACGCCGCACCGATTTTGCTGATGCATGGCGAACCTACCTGGTCCTACCTGTATCGCAAAATGATTCCCGGCCTGCTGGCGGCAGGGCACCGTGTCATCGCACCCGATCTGGTGGGCTTCGGCCGATCGGACAAACCCACCGCCAAGAAAGACTATTCTTATGCCAACCATGTGGCGTGGATGGTTGCCTGGATGGAGACTGTGGACATCCAAAATGCCACTCTGTTCTGCCAGGACTGGGGGTCCCTCATTGGCCTGCGCATGGTGACCCATAGCCCCGATCGCTTTGCCCGCGTAGTGCTGGCCAATGGTGGTTTGCCGACTGGCGCGCAGGGCGTGGTGCCCAAAGCTTTCAGAATTTGGCGGGCTTTTGCGCGTTTTAGCCCGTGGTTCCCTATTGGGAAAATTGTAAATTCGGGCTGCGCTGCAAAGCTGAGCGAGCAGGAAATAGCAGCTTACGACGCGCCCTTTCCTTCATCAAAATATGAGGTGGCGGCTCGTTTGTTCCCAAGCTTTGTGCCCACCACGCCAACCGACCCTGAGCGCGCGGCCAATGAGCAGGCCTGGGAGGTTCTGAAGCAATGGCACAAGCCATTCCTGACCCTTTTCAGCAGCCGCGACCCGGTCACCCGTGGCGGAGACAAGATATTTCTGAAACTGGTGCCCGGAGCGGCCAACCAGCCGCATGCCACCACGCGTGGAGCCGGGCACTTTTTGCAGGAAGACAAAGGTCCGGAACTGGCCAAGTCCATTGCAGATTTCATTGCAGCAACGCCCACTTGAACCTGAACCACCACCAACCAGGGAATTACCACGTGAACGCATTTTTCAAAGCACTTTGCCTGACGACCTATGCGCTGGCGCTCGTCGTACCCTTCGTCACGTTCCCCATGGATGCAGGGCCGTATCTGCAAAAATTGGCTTTGATTCTGTTGGCAGCCCACATGTTGGAGTTGCCCATTACCTACCGGTACCTTGCGCTCTACAAGGGGCCGCTCATCGACAGCGTGGCGATGTCACTCCTGTTTGGCCTGCTGCATTGGCAACCCCTGGCAAAAGCCAGCAAGCGCGCGGCGCAGGGTTGATCGTGCAGCGTAGAGGCCACGTCAGCCGGTGGCGACGGATAGGCATCGGATTTGCTCTGTACGCGGCGGCGGTCGCTTTGGGTCTTGGTACGGCGTGGTGGGTACTGAAAAAAGCACCGTGGATAATCCATACAGTGCGTGTTGGTGCCTGGGAAACAAGCCTTCTGGCGGGCAGTGCAGATGCCGACCTCTACACCCGGGGCGCGATTGCCGTCAATGCGCTGCTGGCTTTAGGCCGTGAAGAGACCATGTATTTCATCGCCAACAAAGACGATGCCGGACATCCCCTGCGATCAAGTTGCAGCTACCGGGTCGAAGGCGTTCCACCCAAGGCCAGGTGGTGGAGCGTCACGGCCTATGCAGACGACATGTTCTTGTTTGATGCACCCAACAAGCACTACAGCTTGAATGGCACCAATGCACGACTCGATGCCAATGGACATTTTGCGTTCACAACCGGCGGACAGGAACAACCCGGAATCCATTGGCTACCCACTCCTGGCGCCCGTGGAATGGTGTTGACGCTGCGCGTGTACAACCCTGAACCAGAGCTTCAGGCGGCACCCGCATCACTGCTGCCGCCCTCCATCAAAGCGATTGGGGTTTGCATATGAAGCGTTTTTCGGATCACCAACGCCTATGGTTCTATCGCGCCCTCACGCTCGTCACCACCGCTATCCTGGTCCATTTGCTCGCAGTCTGGGCGGCACCACGGCTCATCATGCAGGTGCTGATGCACAGCCCCGCGGCGCAAGCGATGAATATGCACAATCAAGCTGCATTTCCTCCGCCAGTGACGGCAGCAGCCCGCACGGTGGTTATGCCCAGCCCGGACCTGTTGTACTCAGTGTGTGTTTTTGATGTGACCGCAGGACCGGTGCGCATATCGGCCAACCCGAACCTGAAGTCATACTGGTCCATCGCCCTCTATGCAGCCAACAGCGACAACTTTTTTGTCATCAACGATCGAAATGCCGGTGCCAAGCCGGTGAATCTATGGCTTGTTTCTGAGAGCGGCACTACCGAAGCGCGGTCCATACCCAATGGCGCACAGGTCGTGGTATCGCCCTCAAAATCAGGCTTCCTGCTGATGCGTGTTTTGACCGGCGATTACGAAGCTGAAAAGACAGTCATTGAAGCTGCCCGTCATACACTGACCTGCACTCCCGCTTAGGAAATTTCATGCTTGCACAACTCCTGCGACGAGTCATCTTCGCGCAACTCATTCTCGGCAGTGTCTTGGCCTTTTGGCTGCACACCAGAGGTACGCTTTCAACGCTACAGGCGTGTGCTCTGATCTGCGCCATCCCTTTCTTGGTCATGGCCTTGGTGGATGTCTATACCACCGCAGTCTCACGCGGGCCAGAGCCGTGGAGTGCCTGGGTCCAATCACTATTTGGCGAGTACCGTGCCGGTGTCATCATTTTTCTGTTCCGCCAGCCCTGGACCCGCGAAGCCCCTCGCATATTGCCCGCGACCGGCTCACACAAGCGCATCCCGGTGGTACTAGTCCACGGCTACTTGTGTAACCACCGCATTTGGGACGACGTGGTTCCGCAACTGCGGGCTCAGGGTCATGATGTCTTCGCGGTCAATCTGGAACCCCTGTTCTGCTCCATTGACAGGTATGCCGAGATTGTGGAGTCAGCGGTTCAGGCTCTGCTGGCCCACAGTGGACAAAAGCAGGTGGCGTTAGTGGGGCACAGCATGGGCGGGCTGGCCATCCGGGCCTGGCTGCGCACCCATGGTTCACAACGGGCCGCACGCGTTCTGACGCTCGGTACGCCCCACATTGGTACTCAGGTACCGCAGCACATCAAGACCCAAAATGGCATTCAGATGACATGGAAAAGTGAGTGGCTTGGCACGCTGACACCCTCAGAAACTGTGGCAACCCACCAACTCTTTCACATCGCCATTACCCCACAGGACAACATCGTCTACCCGCAACGTGCACAGGTACTGCCCAACGCGACGGCCACTGTATTTGAAGGAATTGGTCACCTGCAAATGTGCCTTGATCCAATGGTCATTCAATGGATCAAGGGGCAGTTGGACGAGGTGGACGTGCCGTCCGCCTCTGCCGCATGACTCCAGAAGCACGAACACAATGTCCAAGATCAAAGCGTTCATCGGGCGGGGCGTCTCCCGACTGATTACGAGCGCCAGCGCGCAGAACCTGCGTCGCTCTATCCATACTTGGCAAAGGCGCACTTTGGGCCGGACGCCTACGGTGCACTATTTCCATCAACCAGACGACCCCTACAGTCAGCTTCTGGAGCGTTGCCTGCCAATACTGCAATCGCGCTACGCTGTTTCCATTGTTTCGCATGTGGTGCCGCCACCGGACGTGGCCGCCGCGCCCGACCTTGAGCGGCTAAGAGCCTGGTCACTTCGCGATGCGGATCGCCTGGCGGCTGCCCTCTCTGTGCTGCCCCCGCTCGGGGCTACTGCGGCCGCTCCGCAAGCAGCTTCATCGACAGCGCTGGCGCAAGGAGCAGCGCTTCGTAAGCGGCTAGGACATTATCTGGGCGCTACGCTGTATTTCGAAGGCGAGTGGTACTGGGGATTGGACCGCCTGCACTACCTCGAAACCCGACTTGCAGAGGCCGGCCTAAAAGTTGCAACGCCAGCAGGAGATGAAATCTCCACTTACATTTTTACACCCCGTTTCTTGCAGTTTCAGACAATTTCCAAGTCCAAAACTCCAGCACACGTTATCCATTTTTACTGCTCGCTGCGCAGTCCTTACACCTACCTGGCCGCGCGTCAGATTCGCCAACTGGCGAACCACTACGGGGCCGAGTTGCGATTGCGTTTTGTGTTACCCATGGTCATGCGCGGCTTGCCAGTCCCGCTGCCAAAACGTTTGTACATTCTGCGGGATACGAAACGTGAAGCAGATCGATTGGGACAATCGTTTGGAACGATAGTCGACCCGGTTGGTAGACCGGTAGAGAACGGGCTGGCTTTGCTGCATGCTGCTGTCCAAAAAGGCCGCGGGGCCGCCCTGCTGGAATCATTTCTGGAGGGTGTCTTTGCACAAGGCATCGACGCTGGCAGCGTGCGCGGGCTAAACACCATTGCGACGCGTGCCGGGTTGAGCGCATCCGACATCGAATCGGCTCTGCAGGATGAAACCTGGCGCCCAGTTGCTGAAGCCAATCGGGCCGACATGCTGGCGCGTGGCATCTGGGGAGTACCCTCATTTCGTGTCAATGACATGCCCCTGCTGTGGGGTCAGGACCGGCTGTGGATGCTGGAAGAAGATCTCATCTCGGCATTGCAAGAATGACTCTGCACTTCACCTGATCTAGTGGTCTGTGGCGTCTGTTTTCTTCTCCGCGATGCCCGGCTCACGCTTTGCCACCATGTACATATAGCCGTCCACCAGATCGGCCATCGCCTGGGCAAACTGTGGTGACGTCGTGTCGGGATCATCATTCCAGATGGCCGTACGCAACGCGCCCAGAAAAGAACGGGACAACACAAACATCTCGGTCGGGTTGAGCAAGCGTTGCATCGTCAAACCCTGCGTGCGCAGCGAAACGCTGGCAAGCATTTGGCCCAGGAACGTGTTGCGCCCCTCAATCATCCGCACGTCGCGACGCGACAGCACCCACTCAATAATCGCACGATGGGCCGCTCTGCGTTGACTGAAGGCACCCACCATCATGTCCACCAGATCGCGCGTAGTTTGTTTCTTGCCACGCGCCGCCGCGTCACTGAACTCTGCCAGCAAGGTTTGCCTTTGCCGTTCACTCTCCAGCTCGACGAGCGCCATCATTACTGCATCGATATTTTCAAAGTACTGGTAGAGGGTGCCAACGCCATAGCCGGATCGCTCGGCCAACGCTGCCACCTTGAATCCATCCAGTCCCTCCGTTTCCAAAATCTGAACGGCGCTCTCCAAAATCGCTTCGACTGTCTGTCGGGAACGGTCTTGTTGTGGCGCTCTTACTATTGATTTTATTGATGTTTTCTGTGATTTTTTGGCCATTGCAGGGTTACCCGAAAACATGAAACATTTTACTGAATCTATTTCATAAACTATAGGCTAGTCAACCGCAAAAAGGGTTGCTGGGGGTAGCAACTTTTCTCCGGAGGCATTCATGACTGATTTGACCGTACGCAAGCTATTGATTGACCTCACCACGCCATTTGCCACGCGATGGAACGGCGGTGATGCGTTTCGCTCGGCATTTTTCAATGCCTTATCGATGAGTTTCCCCATCGGCGAACAGTATTTCATGGATTCAGTACGGGCCGGTCTCAAGACACTGCCCGAAAACGAACGCGCGTGCCTGGCTACGGAAGTGCAAGGCTTTGTCGGCCAGGAAGCGACCCACCGGCGCATCCATGGATTGTTCAACGCCCACCTGGAAAAACAGGGCTACACCAATGAACTCGAACGCCGCGCCGCGCGACGACTCCAACAAAACGCCCACCGTGACGTTCGCGTCCACGTTGGCGCCACTGCAGCTACCGAGCACCTGACCGCCATTTTCGCCGACTGGATGCTGAAGCACCCTGCTGCGCTGCACGGCGCCGAGCCCAGACTGCAAACCCTATGGCTGTGGCACAGCGCGGAAGAGTCCGAGCACCGCAGTACGGCCTTTGACATCTACAAGGCTCTGAAGGGCAGTGAAGAGTGGCGCATAAAGATATTCCGATACATCACCGTGACGTTCCTGTCCGATGTGACACGCCAGACCGTGCGCAACTTGTGGCACGACGGCAGTCTGTTCAAGTGGAGCACTTGGCGCAGTGCCTACCAGCTACTGCTATCTAAGGACGGCATGTTCCGAGGCAACTACAAGTTGTGGAGCGACTACATGGCACCAGGCTTTCATCCGCGCCAACAGGATGGATCCCTGTCAGTGCAATGGCTCAAAGCAAATTCCAACCAGTTCACCCCGGTTGGTCAATCCGCGTAAGACATGGAACCCAATATGCTGCCAACCTGGATGATGATCGCATTGCCGCTGGCGGCGCTCTACATCGCGTTTCTGATTTGGTATGGGGGCAATGGCAAGCCGATGACAGCGGATGAAATCAACACTGGTCTGCGGGAACTGCTGGCTACCGACAACAGCGAGCATGGTCGGGCGGCCGTTGAAGATGTGCGTCAACTCCTGGCCAGCGATGACGGCAAGGAGTTCGTCATGCAGAATCTGGTGCGCTATCGCCCCAAGGCACTCTACCCGCCCGGATACAACTACAACGACGACCCGCGCGCGGCCGACAAACGCTATGGAAAGTCCATCGTCTGGCCTCTGCTACGTAACGGCAATCTGCTGCTGTTCATCGCAAGGCGCTGCGGCAACTTCTTTGTCCCCGAAGGTGCCGATGATTGGCATTACGTTGCCATGGTGCGCTATCGCAGTCGCAGGGATTTTCTGAAGTTTGCTTTTGAAGCCAATAGAGCAGACAAGTTTGTCCATAAGTGGGCGGCCATCGAAAAGACACACGTCTTTCCGGTGAAGCCCATTGTGAGTTTGTTTGCAGTGCGTGCGCTAATTGGCCTGTTCCTGTTCAGCTTGTGCTGCGTCCTGATCGCGGCATGTCGATGAACCAGCGCGCCATGACCATCACGCTGATAGTCATCGCACTTGCAGGTTTGCATCTATGGGCAGGGTTACCGGCCACTTTGAGGGCATTGGGCCTGCATGCCCACTACAACGGGCCGACCTATAGCCTGCCTGGAAAGAGGGCGTTGATTGTCACTACCAGCCATGCAAGCCTGGGCGATACCGGCAAGGCAACTGGTGTATTTGGGTCGGAGATGACCGCGCCGTACTATGAATTTCTGGACGCCGGCATGCAAGTCGATTTGGCCAGCATTCAGGGCGGAGCCATTCCCATCGAGCCGGATTCCTTTCGCTGGTTTCTCATCGCCGAGTCGGACACACGTTACCTCAAGGACCCGAATTTTCAGGCCAAGGTGGCTTCGTCCAAGAAGATTGATGACATAGACATCAACCAATACGACGTTGTATTCCTGGCCGGTGGCTGGGGGGCAGCCTATGACCTGGGAACCTCAGCGGTTCTGGGAAAAAAAATGACCCAGGCCTGGAGCGCCGGCAAAGTTATTGGTGGGGTGTGCCATGGCCCTCTTGGGCTACTGCTGGCCCAAGATGCCACTGGCGAACCGCTGGTCAAAGGAAAGCGCATGACCGCGGTGACTGACCGTCAGGTGCAGCAGTTGGGTATTCCCTTCACACCCCAGCATCCCGAGCGGGAGTTGCGCGCGGCTGGAGCGCTGTTTGAAAGTTCAACCGCATTCAAGGATTTCTTTGCGACCCACACGACGGTCGATGGCAAACTGGTAACGGGACAAAATCAGAATGCCGGATATGAAACGGCGCAAAAAATGATACTGACCGCGGGCGGAAAGCCACGAACACCATGAACTTGAAAAGAAGGCTCACCATCGCCTTAGTGGTGTTGACATCCCTTTTTGCATTGCTGTATGTCAACCGTTTGCACTTGTTCAAATACTCATTGGGCTGGTACACAGACCTCATACATCCGCGTAGCCCCAATGTGCCCGTGCCATGGATGGATGGGCCCCAACAGGCAGCGACCCCGATCAATGAGCGCCCGCCAAATGTCATCATCATTCTTGCAGACGATATGGGCATCAACGACGTCACGACCCATGGCGGTGGTCTCGTTGCGGAAGGCGTTCCAACCCCGCACATCGACTCCATAGCCCGCGATGGTGTGCGATTTGACCAAGGTTATTCAGGTGCCCCCGTTTGCACAGTGTCTCGGGCTGCACTGCTGACAGGGCGCTATCCGTGGCGTTTTGGTGTGGAATTCACGCCAACGCCGGGGGCAATGGCACGTGTGGCAGGCGCACTGTATGCCGACCCCAAAGCGTTGCATCCGGTCATCATTGACCAGGCGAAAGCGGAGTTATCAAAAGACTTCAACGATCTGGGGATGCCTCCTGGTGAAGTCACCATGGCAGAGACACTCAAGGCGCGCGGCTACCACACCCTGCACATCGGCAAGTGGCATCTGGGTAGCACTGCGGCGATGCGGCCCAACAACCAAGGGTTTGATGAAACGCTTTTTTGGGAGAGCGGCCTGCACTTGCCCGAGAATTCACCGGACGTCGAGAACTCCAAACAAGAGTTTGACCCTATCGACAAGTTTCTATGGCCCAACATGCGCTTTGGCGTCAGCTACAACGGCGGAAAGTGGTTTGAACCAGCCAAGTACCTGGCCGACTACTACACCGATGAAGCCATTCATGTAATCCAGAAGAACAAGAACAGACCCTTCTTCATGTACCTGGCACATTGGGGCGTGCACACCCCGCTGCAAGCTACCAAGGCGGACTACGAGGCACTGGGCCATATCAAGGACCATCGCATGCGTGTGTATGCCTCGATGGTGCGCAGCATCGACCGTAGCGTTGGTCGCGTTCTGCAAGCCCTTAGAGACGAGGGCCTGGATCAGAATACGATGGTGATCTTTACCAGTGACAACGGAGCGCCCGGCTACATCGGTCTACCCAACGTCAACAAACCCTTTCGCGGCTGGAAACTCACCATGTTTGAAGGTGGATTGCGGGTTCCGTATGTGGCCAAGTGGCCCGGGCACATTGCCCCGGGCACACAGTACCCGGCCCCCATCACCAATGTCGACATCATGCCAACGGTCGTCGCGGCAGCAGGTGGCGTCATGCCGAACGACCGAACGATTGACGGCGTGAATCTGCTGCCCTACCTCGCGGCTAAACCCGCAACGCAACCTGGACGTGCCCTGTTCTGGCGAGACGGTACCTACCGCGCCATGCAGGAAGACAAATGGAAATTGATCGTATCCGAGCGCCCCCGCAAGGACTGGCTGTTCAATCTGTCGGTGGATCCGACTGAAAAGGTCAATCTGGCCAAAGACCAGCCAGACCGTCTGGCCACGATGAAGGCAAGACTGTCAAAGCACCATGCAGACATGCCAGCACCGCTATGGCCATCCTTCATTGAGATGCCAGTTGCAATTGACAAAACGCTGGATCAGCCACTGACAGCGAGCGACGAATACACCTACTGGGTCAATTGATGAAGCAGCTGGATCTCGTCACGGGATGGAGACTGGGTCGCTGGACGGCAACGGTATCAGTTGTATCGATTGTGATTGCGGCAATAGTCATTTTGAGACCACAGCTGACCTCGCTTTCGCCATCCACAATCCATCAGTCGGTCGCCTGTTCTTTGCCGCCCGACGAGCAGTCGCAGCAGCCCGGCATGGTCTGGGTACCGGACGGAAAATTCACAATAGGCGATACGGTCTATCAGGAAGAAGGCCCACCACAGCCGCGGTCCGTGAACGGATTCTGGATGGACCGAACCGAGGTGACCAACAAGGATTTCTCAAAATTCATAGCGGCAACTGGCTATGTAACAACCGCTGAACGGCCAGTTGACACCACTGCGCACCCCGATTTACCGCGAGAGCTACAACTCCCAGGTTCCGTGGTATTCACCAGTCCGGCGGAACTGGCGCGAGGTGGTGACGTCCGCCAATGGTGGAAATATCAAGCGGGCGCAAATTGGCGTCACCCTGATGTACCCGCCACTTCAATCGTTAACCGCGATGCGCTTCCAGTAGTGGCGATCACCATCGAAGATGCGCAAGCCTACGCAAAATGGAAGGGGCACCAGCTTCCCACAGAAGCAGAATGGGAGTGGGCCGCCCGCGGCGGCCAGGCCGCGACACTTGGCAATGTCGAACAACCTGCACAGGCCAACACATGGCAAGGACGCTTCCCGGTCAACAACCAGCTCACAGACGGACACCTGGGCCTTGCGCCGGTGGGGTGTTTTGCTCCAAACGGCTATGGGCTGTACGACATGATCGGAAACGCCTGGGAAATCACCCGTGACCGTTTTGTGCCGTTCCATGATGCGCGCGACAACACGCCGCCAGATCAGCCCCCCGTAGTAGAACGTCCCGGTAGCCTTGCCGGTCGATATGTCATCAAAGGTGGTTCTTACCTCTGTGCGCCAAACTATTGCATGCGCTATCGCGCCGGTGCGCGCCAGGGACAGGAAAGCGACTTGGCCACCAGCCATGTTGGATTTCGCACTATGGTGCGTGCCACGACAAGATGAATCCACCGCAATGCGGGTACATTTCGGCTATCCCTTCATGTACAACGGCGGGCACAACAAAGCCCTGAAAAACCATGCAAGCACTCAGCCCGACAGACTCGGCATTTCTGTGGATGGAAACCCGCAACCAGCCCATGCACGTCGCGGGGCTAAGCATCTATACCCCCCCGCCTGGCTCCGGCCCCGACTACGTCAGCAAATTACTGACCGAATGGGGCAAGTACCACCAGGCCGTGGCACCCTTCAACCTGCGCCCGGTATTGCGCATGGGGCTGTGGTACTGGGAAGAAGATACAGAATTCGAACTCGACTACCATTTGCGCCATCTGGCACTGCCCCAGCCTGGGCGTATCCGCGAACTGCTGGCTATGGTGTCCCGGCTGCACGGCAACTTGCTGGACCGCAACCGCCCGCTCTGGGAAACCTATGTGATCGAAGGCCTGCCGGGGGGACGGTTTGCCACCTACAGCAAGATCCACCATGCCTTGGTGGATGGTGTGACAGGCGCCCGCATGGCGGCCAATGCCATGTGCCTCAACGCCAAGGAGCACAAGCCCCCGACCTGGGCCATTCCCTTTACGCAGCATCCCGCAGGCCGACGCAAATCCGCACCGCCGAGCTGGTTGCAGCAGTTGAGTAATGTCGCAAAGGCCGGGAGGGAAATTCTGCCCGGCGTCGGCAGTGGGCTGTGGGACATCGTGCGCGCCAGTTACGCTGACAGTGCAGCGGCGCTGCCGTTTCAGGCGCCACCGACACCGTTCAATGTGGAAATTTCGGGCTCGCGGCGGTTTGCTTCACAGTCCTATTCGCTGTCCAGGCTCAAACACATTGGTGAAGCCGCGGGCGCAACGGTGAATGACGTCAGTTTGGCAATCTGCGCCGGCGCTTTGCGGGAGTATTTGCTATCGCAAAACAAGTTGCCCAAAAAGCCGCTGGTGGCCATGGTACCCGTGTCGCTGCATGGTGAAACCAATGCCGGGGGCAACCAGGTTTCATTGATACTGGCCAGTCTGGCAACCCACATTGCTGACCCCGTAAAGCGGTTGAAGCGGATTGTGGAGTCCACATCACAAGCCAAGGACCGTTTGACCAAGATGCCGAGGCTGCAAAAAATGGCCCACGGGATTACGTCGATATCGCCGATGGGCGTTGGCATGGTTACCGGAACTTCGGAGAAGCACCCCCCGTTTAACCTGGTCATCTCCAATGTTCCCGGCCCCCGGGAAACGCTGTACCTCAATGGCGCGAGGCTCGACGAGGTGTACCCGGTCTCTATCCCCACGCACTACCTGGCACTGAACATCACCATCAGTGGCTACGGCGACCGGCTCGGATTTGGCTACATCGCGTGCCGCCGCTCGGTGCCGGCCCTGCAGCGCATGCTGGACTACACACACAACGCCATCATGGAACTGGAGGCCGGGCTGGGCATCGGTTCGCACCCGCCCCGTCGGGCAACACCCAAAAAGAAGATCCCGAAAGTTTGACGGCCGCTACGTTGTAGGAACCATTCCCAATTCGGCATTGTTCAGCAATGCCTCCATATTCATCACAATCAGCATACGCTCACCAACGTGTGCCAGGCCGAGGATAAAGCGGGAGTCAATGGCCGACTCAAATTGCGGAGCGGGCTTGATCGTCTTGGAGTCCAGCGACACCACATCAGACACCGCGTCGACCACTGCTCCAGTGATAGAGCCACGCACATTCAGAATAATCACCACCGTAAACTCGTTGTACTCCACTTTGGAGATATTGAGCTTCATGCGCAGATCGACAATCGGCACAATCACGCCACGCAGGTTGATGACGCCTTTGATGAAGATGGGGGAGTTCGCCATTCGAGTCGGCTCTTCATACGACCGGATTTCTTGCACGCGCATGATGTCAATGGCGTAGTCCTCGTCACCCAAACGCAAGGTCAGGTATTGGCCAGAATCGGCAACAGCGGCGGCTTTGGGTTTAGATTCCAACGATGGTGTGCTAGGTGATGTTTGCATGGCGAATTCCTTAACTATCAGGACGGGATTTCACTCTCATTACGGGCTATCCAGACGATCATACACGCCGTCGCCTACCCTTTCACCGAGCAGTGTGCCACCAGCCTGACGGACAAGCAAGCGCACCAAATGGTGCATAAAACACAGACGACAGGAAGAATCCTGTTATGGTTAGCGCACCTCTCCCCATGGCCTAAGCGCGCATGCAAGATACAGAAAACCATAGCCCTTCACCCAACGCCTTCCTGATTGCCATGGAGTTTCGTGCGCCATGGGAACTCTGGTCCATCCTGCCTTGCTGGCCAGCGCTCGCGCGGGCACCAGCGGGCGATGGCCACCCGGTCATCGTAATGCCGGGGCTGTCGGCCAGCGATGGATCGACCCTGCCCCTGCGCGGATACCTGGGCAATCTGGGATATGACGTCTCGGGATGGAATCAGGGGCACAACTTTGGACCGCGCGCCGGCATTCTGGACACGGCCAAACGACAGATTTTTGACACCTGTGCCGCCAGCGGTCAACGCGTCAGCTTGATTGGCTGGAGTCTGGGCGGCATCTATGCACGTGAGCTGGCCAAGGAACTGCCCGACTGCGTGCGCAGCGTCATCACCCTGGGAACGCCTTTTGCAGGCTCCCACAAAAGCACTAACGCCTGGCGTCTGTATGAATTGACCAGCGGACACGATATTTCGCAAGTGGCGCAACGATTCGACTTGCCTGCAGCCCCCCCTGTTCCAACCACGTCCATTTTCTCAAAAACCGATGGTGTGGTCGCGTGGCCAGCCAGCATCCAGACACCGTGCGCGGAGAACCCCCACACCGAAAACGTAGAGGTTTTTGCCAGCCATGTAGGCTTGGGCATGAACCCCAGCGCGTGGTGGGCGATTGCGGACCGACTGGCCCAGCCCTTGGGCCAGTGGAAACCATTTGAGCGCAACTCGCGTCTGATGCGGATGGTCTATCCCGACACCGGGAGCTAGACCGCGAGCGCGCAGGAGACCGTTTCAGGCCTTCTGGTTGTTGTAGTTGGCAATCCCGTCCAGAATTTCCTGGCGAGCAGACTCCGGGCCTTCCCAGCCCAGAATCTTGACCCATTTGCCTTCTTCCAGGTCTTTGTAGTGCTCGAAGAAATGGGCAATCGTCTTCAAACGTGCGGGGCTCAAATCCTCAGGCTTTTGCCACCGGGAATACAGTGAAAGCACCTTGTCAACGGGTACTGCCAGCACCTTGCCGTCCATGCCGGCTTCGTCTTCCATCTTCAGAATACCAATGGCGCGGCAAGTGACCACAACGCCGGGGATCAGGGGCACGGGGGTGATCACGAGGACGTCCACAGGGTCACCATCACCTGAAATGGTCTTGGGCACGTACCCGTAGTTAGACGGATAGTGCATGGAGGTGCTCATGAAGCGATCCACAAAAATGGCGCCGGTCGCCTTATCCACTTCGTATTTGATGGGATCTGCGTTCATCGGGATTTCGATGATGACGTTGAATGCATCGGGCGCGTTTTTACCAGGGGTAACGTTATCTAGGGACATGAGGGCTCTCTATGCTAATTAAAAGTGTTGTCGCAGATCAGTATTTACCCGCATTTTACTGACTCAACACTTGCGTGGATCAAAAACCCCGTTTTTTCAAGTTACAGTCCGCGCGTTGGCCAATCATCTCCGTACCGCTCTGTTGGGCTGGAGCTTAGAGGAAGCAACGCAGTGGAGGCATCACTAGCGTTGCCTCTTCCTTCGCGAAACAACAGTAGAGGAGATTCTTATGACAGGCAACTCAGCGCTGATTCTGGCGCTCGTCTGTGGGTTCATTGCCGTGGCATACGGCTTCTGGGCACGCAGCTGGATTCTTTCCCAAGACGCAGGCAATGCACGCATGCAGGAAATAGCTGCCGCGATTCAAACCGGTGCTGCGGCCTATCTAAAGCGCCAATACCAGACCATAGCCATGGTTGGCGTGGTGCTAGCCATTCTGATCGGTGTGTTTCTCGACCAGTTGAGCGCCATCGGCTTTGTGGTCGGCGCGGTACTATCAGGTGCCTGTGGCTTCATCGGCATGAACGTATCGGTGCGGGCCAACGTCCGTACTGCGCAGGCTGCCACCCGAGGCATTGGCCCCGCACTGGACGTCGCTTTTCGGGGCGGCGCCACCACCGGCATGTTGGTCGTGGGTCTGGGATTGCTGGGTGTCACCGGGTTCTTCTGGTTCCTGGTCGGCAACGGCAATATGACACCGGACAAGAATCTTGCCCAGATGCTCAACCCGCTGATTGGTTTTGCCTTCGGCTCCTCGCTGATCTCCATTTTTGCCCGTCTGGGCGGTGGCATTTTCACCAAGGGTGCGGACGTGGGTGCGGACCTGGTAGGCAAGGTCGAAGCCGGTATTCCTGAAGACGACCCCCGCAACCCGGCCGTGATCGCCGACAACGTGGGCGATAACGTGGGTGACTGCGCTGGCATGGCGGCCGACTTGTTCGAAACCTACGCCGTGACACTGATCGCCACCATGGTGCTAGGCGCATTACTGGTCACCAGTGGCGGCATGAGCACGGTGGTGTATCCATTGGCTCTGGGTGCAGTGTCCATCGTTGCGTCCATCATTGGATGCTTCTTCGTCAAGGCCTCGCCCGGTATGAAGAACGTGATGCCTGCCCTGTACAAGGGTCTGGCGGTTGCGGGTGTTTTGTCACTGATCGCGTTCTACTTCGTGACCCAATCCATGATTGCTGACAACGCTTTGGGCGGAACCGGCGCACAAATGAAACTGTTTGGTGCCTGTGCAGTTGGCCTCATCCTGACTGCTGCTCTCGTCTGGATCACTGAGTTCTACACCGGCACGCAATACAGCCCGGTGCAGCACATCGCGCAAGCGTCCACTACTGGCCACGGAACCAACATCATTGCCGGCTTGGGCGTGTCCATGCGTTCCACCGCTTGGCCCGTTATTTTTGTCTGCATGGCCATCTACTCCGCTTTTGCGTTGGCGGGTCTGTACGGCATTGCCATTGCAGCCACCTCCATGTTGAGCATGGCCGGCATCGTGGTCGCTCTGGACGCCTATGGCCCCATTACCGACAACGCCGGCGGTATTGCCGAAATGTCGGAAATGCCCAAGAGCGTGCGTGACATCACTGACCCACTGGACGCCGTGGGCAATACCACCAAGGCCGTGACCAAAGGCTATGCCATCGGCTCTGCCGGTCTGGCCGCGCTGGTGCTATTTGCAGACTACACCCACAAGTTGGAAGCCTACGGACGCCACATCACGTTTGACCTGAGTAACCCCATGGTCATCATCGGTTTGTTCATTGGCGGTCTGATCCCCTACCTGTTTGGCGCCATGGCGATGGAGGCCGTGGGCCGCGCCGCTGGTTCCGTAGTGGTTGAAGTACGCCGCCAGTTTCGCGACATCAAGGGCATCATGGACGGCACGGGCAAGCCTGAGTACGACACTGCAGTCGACATGCTGACTACCGCCGCCATCAAGGAAATGATGATCCCGAGTCTGTTGCCCGTAGTGGCACCGATTCTGGTGGGCCTGGTTCTCGGACCCGCCGCTTTGGGCGGGCTACTGATGGGCACCATCGTGACCGGTCTGTTTGTGGCCATCTCCATGTGCACCGGTGGTGGCGCCTGGGACAATGCCAAGAAGTACATTGAAGACGGCCACCACGGCGGCAAGGGTTCAGAGACCCACAAGGCAGCTGTGACCGGTGACACCGTGGGTGACCCATATAAGGACACCGCCGGCCCCGCCATCAATCCACTGATCAAGATCATCAACATCGTGGCTCTGCTGATCGTTCCATTGATGATGAAGATTCACGGCGGCTAAGAACCACCGACCTATACCCGGGCCCGCAGTATGCGGGCCTTTTTTATGGACAATAGCCACCATGACGGAACGTTTCAGCCCCAAAGTTATTCCCCTGGTCGATCTGCGCGCCGGCACACACCCTTTGCCACCGGCGTCTGTGTTGCCAGCGAGTCGAATGGCCGCCAGTGGCAGCGTGAGCGACACCTTGGGACGCCATCTGCGCGATCTGCGCATCAGCGTCACCGATCGGTGCAATTTCCGCTGCGGCTACTGCATGCCCAAGGAAATTTTTGACAAGGAATATGCGTACCTGCCCCACTCCGCTCTGTTGTCGTTTGAAGAGATTGTCCGGATCGCACAGCAGTTTGTGAACCATGGGGTGCAAAAGATCCGGCTCACCGGCGGAGAGCCACTGTTGCGCAAGAACATTGAAGTCTTGATTGAAAAGCTGACCGCCCTTCGCACCACGGATGGCAGAGCGCTGGATCTGACGCTGACGACCAACGGCGCCCTGTTGGCCCGCAAGGCCCGCGCACTGAAGGCCGCGGGCCTGCACCGCGTAACCGTCAGTCTGGACGGACTGGACGATACAGTTTTTCGCGCCATGAACGATGTCGACTTCCCGGTAGCCGACGTGCTCGACGGCATTCGTGCCGCACAAGAAGCCGGGTTGGGACCGATCAAGGTCAACATGGTTGTCAAGCGTGGCACCAATGACCAGGAAATCATCCCGATGGCCCGCCATTTCAAAGGCAGCGGCATTGTGCTGCGGTTCATTGAGTACATGGATGTGGGCGCTACCAATGGCTGGCGCATGGACGACGTCATGCCATCCGCCGATGTCGTTCATCGCCTGCAAACAGAACTACCGCTCGTGGCCCTGGAGCCCTCCAGCCCGGGAGAGACGGCCCAGCGTTGGGGTTACGCCAACGCATTGGGTGCCCATGACCAACTGGCCGGAGAGATTGGTGTGATCAGCAGCGTGACCCAGGCATTTTGCGGTGACTGCAACCGGGCCCGCATTTCCACCGAAGGTCAGCTGTACCTTTGCCTCTTCGCAAGCCAGGGTTACGACCTGCGAAGCCTGGTCAGGGGCAAAGCCACGGACGAGGATCTGGCGTCCGCCATCGGACATATCTGGAGTGCCCGTACAGACCGTTACTCGGCCCTGCGCAGCACCTTGGCCGCAGACACGGGCGGCGGGGCACGGCGGGTGGAAATGAGTTACATCGGCGGTTAACAAAAGGCCGTTCTGTGTTCACGGCGCGCGTTGCAGCCAATAGTCTGCGCTGCTTCCAAAGCAACTTTTGACGTGCGTCAATGCGGCCTACCTGCTACTCCGCAGAATCCAGGGAGACAGCAGGTTCACGCGCCATTGCAATTCGTTGTTTGTGATCCAACACAAAAAGTATCGCTATGCAAAACCCAACCGATCAAAGTCCCGTCAACGCGTCTCAGGTCAGCGAGTCGCCCACCGAGCGCTTGGACCGATTGCTGCACACCGCCGCAGCCCCTCTAACAGGGGGCCTTTCACCTGTGTCCATAGCATTGGCGGCGGCCGACTGGGCATGGCACTTGACAACATCCCCGGGCCGTCAATTGGAACTCGCGGCACTGGCGACCCGCCTGACCGCAGATACGTTTCAAGGACGTGACGAAGTCCACACTGGCAGTGGCTCCTCCGATGACGACCCGCGCTTTCGCCATGAAGCATGGGCCAGCTGGCCCTTTAGCCAGATGCGTGTCGGCTTTCGCAATGCTGAAACTTTCTGGAAACAAGCGTCGTCTGTTCCAGGTATGACAGCGCATCACGCCGCGCAGACGGAGTTCTTTACCCGGCAATGGCTGGGCGCATGGACGCCAGCCAACTGGCTGCTCACGAACCCTGTGGTCCTGCAAGACGCCATTCAATCGCAGGGAGCGCATTTGCACAAAGGCGTGCAGCATTGGATGGCTGACGCGTTGCACCTGCCAGAACCAAAGACTGCAACCAGGACCAAGCGATTTATTCCGGGTCGTGATGTTGCCGTCACACCTGGAGACGTGGTGTACCGAAACCAGCTGGTAGAGTTGATACGCTATACCCCCCAAACCCGCAAGGTTCATCCAGAACCCATCTTCATCGTTCCGTCGTGGATCATGAAGTTCTACATCCTAGATCTGTCGCCCCACAATTCCATGGTGCGCTATCTGGTGGAACAGGGGCACACTGTCTTCATGCTGTCTTGGCACAATCCCGACGCCAAGGACTCCCAACTGACGATGGACGACTACCTGCAATTGGGTGTGCTGGACGCTTTGAAAGCAATTGGTGCCTTGAACGGTAAAACCGCACCGGTGCATGCCATGGGCTATTGCCTGGGAGGAACTCTACTGTCCATCGCCGCAGCAAACCTGGCGCGCGATGGTGGAAGTGCCACCGGCAGCCGGCTCCCACCTCTCAAAACGCTCACGCTCCTGGCGGCCCAAACGGACTTCTCTGAGCCCGGCGAATTGGGACTTTTCATTGACGAAAGCCAAATTGGCCTGCTCGACAACATAACGCGCGGACAGGGTTTCCTGAGCGGCAAACAGATGGCAGGGTCGTTCCAGTTCCTGCATTCACGTGACTTGGTCTGGACGCGGCAAATGCGCGAATACCTGATGGGAGAACGGGAGCAGCCCAGCGATTTGATGGCGTGGAATGCGGATGCCACCCGTATGCCAGCGCGCATGCACCACGAATACCTGACCTCACTCTACCTCCACAACGCTCTGGCGACTAGCAGCTACCGTGTCGACGGCCACACGGTATCGCTAAGCGACATCCGTCAGCCGGTGTTTCTGGTGGGGACGCAGCGGGATCACATCTCCCCTTGGCGTTCGGTGTACAAATTGCACCATTTGTGCAATTCCGAGATCACCTTTGTACTCACCAGTGGCGGCCACAACGCGGGCATCATCTCGGAACCCGGCCATCCCAATCGAAGCTACCAAATCGGCGCACGGCTGGCCCATAGCCCGTGGATTGAGCCGGACAAGTGGATCGCTAACACACCGCAAAGCGAAGGCTCGTGGTGGCCAGCGTGGCACCAGTGGCTGGCGGCCCGGTCGTCGCCGCAACGCAGCGCCCGTAAACTTTCCAGTGAAGACTCCCTGGGGAGCGCGCCAGGTGCCTATGTCATGGAACGTTACAACGACTGAACCTGATAGCTCAACTGACCAAGGTCTCGGGCGTGGTCAACGGACCCGGCCCGCTGAACCGGTCCAACGCCAGATAGATAACAGGCGTGATGTAGAGTGTGACGGCCTGCGAAAACACCAGACCGCCCACCACGGCCAATCCCAAGGGCTGACGCAGTTCAGCACCGGCGCCCAATCCAATGGCAATCGG
The DNA here is from genome assembly GCA_903853895.1 of uncultured beta proteobacterium. Lineage (GTDB taxonomy): Bacteria > Pseudomonadota > Gammaproteobacteria > Burkholderiales > Burkholderiaceae_C > Allorhodoferax. Next base: position 72,342 of record CAINUX010000022.1, read on the forward strand.
CAAGGCTCCCATCAACGCGGCCAGGGTAGTCATCATGATGGGACGAAACCGCAAAACACAGGCCTCGCGAATCGCCTGCTCGGGTGTCATTCCATGATGCCGTTGGGCATCCAGCGCGAAGTCAATCATCATGATGGCATTCTTCTTGACAATGCCTATCAACAACAGGATGCCAATCATGGCGATCACTGTGAGGTCCTGACCAAACAGCATCAACGTTGCCAGTGCACCGACTGCCGCTGAAGGCAACCCGGCAAGAATGGTCAGCGGATGGATGTAGCTCTCATACAAGACGCCCAGCAGTACATAGATCACAAGAAGAGCCGACAGGATGAGAATGGTTTGATTGCCCTGGGAGTTCTTGAACACTGCCGCCTCCCCACCATAACTGGTGATGACGGAACTCGGCAAGTTGATTTCATCCCTGGACTTTTCAATTCGCGACGTTGCATCACCCAAGGCGGTGCCAGGCGCCAAGTTGAAGGAAACCGTCACGGCCTGCAACTGCCCCACGTGGTTGATCGACGTGGGGCCCACAGCACGATTTACCTTCGTGAACGAAGCCAGCGGTACCAAAGCCCCAGTCGATGCACGCACGTAGATGTTATTGATCGCGCTTTCGTCGAGCTTCGACGCCGGCGCCAGTTCCAGAATGACCTGGTAACTGTCAGTCGGCAAATAGATAGTCGACACCTGCCGCTCGCCAAAAGCACCAAAGAGCGCTGTACGAATGGCTTCAATGGAAATCCCCAGTGAGTTGGCACGATCGCGGTCGATCGTCAACTGTGCTTGCAGGCCTCGCAATTGGGCATCACTAGTGACATCCCGAAACAGCGGATCCGCCCGCAATTTTTCCTGCAATTTGACAGCCCATTCGTTCAGCTCATCCGCCCGGACACTCTGCAATATGTACTGGTACTGTGCCTTGCTGGATCTACCACCCAGCTGCAGGTTCTGAATGGGCCGCATGAAAACACTGATACCGGTGACATCGCGCAGCTTGCGGCGCAGTCCCTCAACCACTTGCTTCATGGGCTCGCGCTGGCCTCTGGGCTTGAGCGTAATGAACATGCGGCCCGAATTCTGGGCTCCGCTCCCGCCATTGAACGAACTGACCGCAAAAACATTTGCATCGGCGCGAATGGTCGCTGCCGCTCGCTCCTGCAACCGAACCATCTCGGCGAAGGACGTATCCTCTGCCGCCTCGGTTGTCACCGTGATTTGGCCAATGTCCTCTTCAGGGAAAAACCCTTTTGGAATCACATTGAACAACCATGCGGTGCCCAGAAACGTTATCAATGCGACACCCAACACAATCTTGCGGTGGGCCAATGCCACGTCCAGCGATCGACTGTAAAACCCCAGCGTGACGTTGAAGCCCTTTTCGAAAAAATTGATCAGAAAGCCATGTTTCTTACCCTTTGGCTCAGCACTCAGAAAACGGCTGGCCAACATCGGAACAAGGGTCAAAGACACAAAGGCAGAAACGAGTATCGACAAACCAACAACAACAGCAAATTCGTGAAACAGCAACCCTATGACACCTGGCATGAAGAAGATTGGGATGAAAACCGCAATCAAAGACGTGGAAATGGAAATAATGGTGAACCCCACTTCGCGAGACCCCCGCAACGCAGCATTGAACGGTTCTTCTCCGTTCTCGACATGGCGCATGATGTTTTCCAGCATCACAATCGCGTCATCCACAACCAAGCCCACGGCCAATGTCAGCCCCAACAGCGATACGTTATCCAGGCTGTAATTCATACCCCATAGCAGCGCAACTGCCCCGATCAAGGAAACCGGAAGCGATAGTGTGGGGATGGCTGTTGCGACGAAACGGCGCAGAAACAGAAAAATCACCATGACTACCAGCGCTATGGTTCCCATCAACGTCAGCGATACATCGTGCAATGCTTCACGTACTGAAACCGAACGATCATTAACCGGCGTCATGTTGACCGACTGTGGCATCTGCTCCTTGAGTTTGGGCATGGCCAACTTGACAGCGTCCACCACCCGCACCGTATTGGCACCGGGCTGGCGCAGAATTGCCAATGTAATGGACGGCTCACCGTTCAGATTCGCGTAGGACTTCACAGTCTCGACGCTGTCCTCTACGTTCGCGACGTCTCGTAGACGCACCGTGATCCCATTGCGAGTAGCCACAATCAAATCGGAAAACTCAGCGGCGTTGCGCAACTGTTTGTTGGCCTGCAGGGTCAACAACTGCTTCGCTCCTTCAAGCGTACCCACCGGTGTGTTGACATTGGCCGAGCGCAAGGCAGCAGACAGCTCGTCGAGACTGATGTTGCGTGCAGCCAGTGCTTCAGGCGCAACGCGCACGCGCACTGCAAAGCGCTTGGAACCAAAGATATTGACTTGGGCAACCCCATCAATCGTCGACAAGGTGGGCGATATCAAGTGTTCCGCATAGTCCTGCAGGTCCGAAAGTGGCATCGACGGAGAGGTCAAAGCCACCAGCAAAATCGGTGCATCCGCGGGATTGACTTTGCGATATGCCGGAAGCTGCGTCATCTCCTGCGGCAACGAACGCTGTGCCCGCAACAAAGCGGCCTGTACGTCAAGAGCGGCACCGTCAATACTGCGCCCTTCTTCAAACTCCAAAGTCAGTGATGTACTTCCCAGCGTGCTGGTAGAACTGATGACCGCCAAACCTGGAATGGTCTGAAACTGTTTTTCCAATGGCAAAGCCACAGACGTCGCCATCGTTTCCGGATTGGCACCCGGCAATCCGGCAAACACATTGATCACCGGTGTGTCATAACTCGGCAACGCAGCCACCGGAATACTTCGATAGCCGATCACACCAGTCAGCACGATTGCCAGATTCAGCAATACCGTCATGACCGGACGGCGAATGAAGAGTTCTGAGAGATTCATGATGCAGCTGAAGCAGCAGACGCAACGGGTGCAGCAGGGCGAGCGGGAGCGGCTTGGGCAGCAGTACGCTCCACCAACGGCGAGTCGGGTCGCAGGTTTTGACGGCCCTCCACGACAACTCTATCCCCGGACGCAATACCCCCAACCGCAGAGAACTCGCCTTCTGACGCCAACACTTTGACCGGACGCAAAACTGCCTTGCCCTTGTCAGACAGGTAAACAATGGGTCCCCGTGCACTTTGGACAATGGCTGTAGTCGGAATCACGACAGCACCCTTCAAGGTTTGAGAAACCAACGCGACCTTGACAAAGGCTCCAGGCCAGAGTTTGGCCTCACGGTTCTCAAAACGTGCTCTGACCTTGATGGTTCCAGTTGCAGCATCCACCGCGCTGTCCACGAACTGCAAGCGGCCATTGACAGTGTTTCTTGCATCCCCCAATTTGGCGCTGACTGCTGCTCCACCTGACTTTAGGCCGGCCAGCACCGCATCCAGATTGCGCTGCGGCAAACTGAAACTGATATTGATAGGATCAAGCTGGGTGATGGTGACCAGCACTGTTTGATTGGCCTGCACGGCGGTACCCGGGTAAATACTGACGGCACCCAGGCGACCAGCGCCGGCGGCTCGCACACTGTTGTACGACAGCGCCAACTGCGCCGCGTCGAGCGCAGCACGGTCGGCGACCAGATTGGCCAACTGCGCATCCACCTGAGCCTGGTTGGAGTCCAAGGCGCCCTGTGAAATGAATCCCTGGGCCAGCAGATCACGGCTGCGCGCCAGTTGTCGTTGTGCATCGGCAAGCACCGCCTGGTCTTTCACCATTTGCGCCCGAACCTTCGCAACGTTAGCTTCGTCCGCACGACCGTCCAGCGTAAACAATAATTCACCGGTTCTTACAAACTGACCCTCTTTGACATGCACTTGTTTGACCAGACTATTGGTCTGCGGCTTGACGTCCACGCTGGAAAGTGGCGTGACTGTTCCAATGGCTTCCAGTGCCACTTCAAAATCCCGTTGGACGGCAACCGACGTGGTAACCGATATCGGCTGCCCGGTCGCACGCCCTGTTGCGGCGGGAGCACTCGCAGCGCCGGCAGCTGGCGTGGGTCCGGGATCGGCCTTATTTCCACACGCAGCCAATAACAAGGGAGCCGCGATAGCAACCAGCGACAGCGGAGTCAACAGAGCTTTTATATTCATGGTGAAGCAGATTATCAGCGGCCAACCTGATCGGTGGGTACCACGCGTCGCAATGCCACCTCGACCCCCCGGTTGGCCAACGCATCGGCGCGCTCATTGCCTGGGTCGCCAGCATGGCCCTTGACCCAGCGCCAGTCTATCTGGTGCCCACTTTGTGCAACCAATTGGTCGAGCTGCTGCCACAGATCCACATTCTTGACGGGTTGCTTGGCCGCGGTTTTCCAGCCCTTGGCTTTCCAGCCCACCAACCATTCAGTAATGCCTTTGAGCACGTACTGGCTGTCCAGATGCAGGGTCACTGTGCAGGGTCGCTTGAGGGCGAGCAGTGCCTGGATCACTGCCAACATTTCCATGCGGTTATTGGTAGTGCCCATCTCTCCGCCAAAAAGTTCTTTTTCTGAACCATCAGGTGAGCGCAACAAAGCGCCCCAGCCACCGGGTCCCGGATTGCCTTTGCACGCTCCATCGGTGTAGATCACAACTTCATTCAAACGTTTGTCTCCATTGCAGATAAATCAATTGTCATGCGCACGATTGGCCACCGACACCGACTTGCCAGCGCCCGCCGGGACCGTCTTCCATGCCGGCCCCATCAGACGCACTCCGCGGACGCGCTTGACGGCCACCAGAAAATACGCTGCGCCAAATATCGGCCACCAACGCGCGCCCGCTTTGTCCATCCACTCCATCCGCTGGAGCCATTTGTCACTGGCCACTCCGGGCCGGTAGCAGCCAAAGTCACCCACCTCGACTTCAAACCCCAGCAAGCGCAGCCAGTCACGCAGCCGCCAGTAGCCAATGAACTCGCCGCCATCAGGCAAAAACAGACTGCCAAAACCGAGCCTTCGATACAAATGGCCCCGCTTTTGCGCCAAGCCCCACAAGCTTGCAGGGTTGAGCCCACAAATCACGACCCGTCCCTCTGGCACCAGCACGCGCTCTACCTCCCGCAACGCGGAATGGGGGTCCGAACTGAACTCTAAGGTGTGCGGCAACAGCACCAGATCCAGACTGCTGGCCGGAAACGGCAACGCCGAAAAGTCGCATAGGAGTGTGGGCTGTTTGACAGGACCCAGAGCGGCATCGGGCAATTGCTCACTGGCCAGCCATTGGTGGGGCATTCGGTTGGCCTGCAGACCGTCCAGCTCCGGAACACCCAGTTGCAACGCATGGTAGCCAAAGATGTCGACCACGGCAGCATCCACGCGCAAGCGCTCCCACTCCAGCAGGTAACGCCCTGCAGGAGTCTGGAACCAGTCATGCATACCTATAATTTGTTTGCTCATGAAGTTAATACCGCTACCCGCATTTGACGACAACTACATCTGGATGCTCCACGATGGGCACAGGGCGTTGGTAGTAGACCCAGGTGACGCTCAGCCCGTTCTTCAGGCTTTGCAACACGAGGGCGTGCAATTGCAGGGCATTTTAGTCACGCACCACCATGGCGACCACACTGGAGGGATTGATACCTTGCGCCACGCCACCGGTGCATCCGTATTTGGCCCCGCTCTGGAACCCATGCCCGAGCCCCTGCAACGGCTGCGTGGAGGCGACACCGCAGAGCTCTTGGGTTTGAAATTCCGGGTGCTGGATGTGCCCGGTCACACGGCGGGCCATATCGCCTATTTTTGCGAGATCGAAGGCGAGGCACCGATCCTTTTTTGTGGCGACACCCTTTTCAGCGGCGGCTGTGGCCGACTGTTTGAAGGAACCGCACAGCAAATGCTGTTGTCGCTATCCGCGCTGGGCGCCTTGCCAGGCCCAACTCGCGTATGCTGTGCCCATGAATACACCCTGAGCAACCTGAAGTTTGCCCTGGAAGTGGAACCCGACAACCCGCGCCTCGTGGCGTATAACGCCGCCTGCCAAGCCCTGCGCATGCAAAATCAACCCACGCTGCCTTCCAGCATAGCGACAGAACGCCAGATCAATCCGTTCTTGCGCAGTGACCAACCCACCATCGCCGCATCGGCCGGTCGGTTTGATGCGGCAGGCCTTGCGCTCAACGGAGCGTTTGCCACGCTGCGTCAATGGAAAAACCAATACCGATGAATGTAATCAAGCTCTTTGGCATCGTTGCGCTGCTGACACTCACAGCCTGTGCGACTACCGAACCCGCCAGCAGTAGCCACAGCAACGTCCCGGCCAATGATGGCCCGGGCATCACGCTGCAACCCAGCCGCGAAATGGGCATGCGGCCACCAGTGGTCGGCCGCCCAGCCTACAGCGGTGCGTCCTCCGCTCATCCACCACTCGCCCCCATTGATGCACAGCACACTTCATCCCGAACCGTAACGCCCCTGGCTGCGCCGGTTGATCTGTGGGACCGCATCCGCCGCGGCTATGCCATGCCGGATCTGGACAGTGACCTGGTGCGTGACCGTGAACAGTGGTATGTCACGCGCCCCGACTACATCTATCGCATGACCGAGCGGTCCAAGAAGTACCTTTTCCATGTTGTTGAAGAGCTGGAACTGCGCAATATGCCAACGGAGCTGGCGCTGCTGCCTTTCATCGAAAGCGCGTTCAACCCACAAGCCGTGTCAAGCGCCAAGGCAGCAGGCATGTGGCAGTTCATGCCCGCAACCGGCAAATATTTTGAACTCAAGCAGAACGCGTTCCGGGACGACCGACGCGATGTGCTGGCCTCCACCCGCGCGGCGCTGGACTACTTGCAAAAACTCCATGGCATGTTTGGTGATTGGCACCTGGCGCTTGCCGCCTACAACTGGGGGGAAGGAAGCGTGGGGCGCGCCATTGCCAAGAATCAGCGCGCAGGGCAGCCGCTGGGCTATCCGGACCTGAACATGCCGATGGAAACACGCCTGTATGTGCCCAAGTTGCAAGCTGTCAAGAACATCGTGGCCCGCCCAGAGTTGTTCAACTCCAAACTACCTTTGATCGAAAACCACCCTTACTTCCAGTCGGTCACCATCCACCGCGATATCGACGTGGCGCTGGCCGCACGACTGGCAGAGGTACCACTGGACGACTTCAAGGCGCTCAACCCTTCCATCAACCGTCCGGTCATCATGGCGGCCGGCACTCCGCAGGTCTTGCTGCCCTGGGACAATGCCGAAGTCTTCCAGAGCAACCTGGAGTCGTACGGCGGTGGGCGCCTTGCCAGCTGGACCGTGTGGGTCGCACCCACCACCATGCGGCCAGCGGATGCCGCCAAGCGTGTGGGCATGAGCGAAGCGGATTTCAGGGCGGTCAATGCCATTCCACCCCGGGTGGTAATCAAAGCCGGGTCGTCACTTCTGGTGCCACGGTCCAACACCATGAGCCAGGATGTGGCGGTCAAGGTGGCGGACAACGGACAGCTGTCACTGGCGCCGGAAGTCGTACTCAAACGGACGCTAGTCAAGGCAGGCAAGGCTGAGAATGTGGCCACCATTGCCCGCAAATACCGTGTCAATGCCGATCAAGTGGCACAGTGGAACAAGGTGGGTATGTCCGCCAGCTTCAAACCGGGGCAGCAAGTCGTCCTGTTTTTGGCACCGGCCCCATCCAAGCGCAGTAGCAGTAGTGGTACACGGACGGCATCCCGCAAGGCAGCGCCAAATCGCGCCGTCAGGGGCCGCGCGCCCGTTACCCGTGTTGCAAAGCGTTAATACATGTTGGCCACATTGACCGCAAACGCTGCCATCCAGGCAACGTCACAGCTTTAGCGCCGGTCGACCAGGGCATGGGCGATAGTGCCCAGGTCCACATACTCCAGTTCACTACCGGCCGGCACGCCACGCGCCAAGCGGGTCACACCCAAGCCTCGGGCCTTGAGCGCTTCACTGATCACATGTGCGGTGGCCTCGCCTTCGGCCGTGAAATTGGTGGCCAGGATGAGCTCTTGCACTTCACCATCGAGCGCGCGGTCAAAGAGCTTTTTCAAACCAATGTCGTGCGGACCAATGCCATCGAGCGGACTGAGCTTGCCCATCAACACAAAATACAAGCCGCGGTAGGCGCCCGTGCGTTCCAGTGCCGACTGATCAGCTGGTGTTTCCACCACGCACAGCTTACTGTGGTCGCGGCGCGGGTCCAGGCAGGTGGCACACACTGCGCCTTCGGTAAACGTGTGGCAGCGCTCACAGTGCCGTGTATTGCTCACGGCCTGCTCCAGCGCCCTGGCGAGCGTCTGCGCACCTCCACGGTCATGCTGCAGCAAGTGAAACGCCATGCGCTGGGCAGACTTGACACCCACGCCCGGCAAGCGCTTGAGCGCCTGGATGAGTACGTCCAGCGAATTGGAATCAGCCACCCACAAGATCTCAGAATGGGAATTTCATGCCGCCGGGTAAGCCCGGCATTCCGGCGGTGAGCTTTCCCATTTTTTCGCTGGACGTGTCTTCGGCCTTGCGCACCGCTGCATTGAACGCCGCAGCCACCAGGTCTTCCAGCATGTCCTTGTCGTCGGCCAGCAGGCTTGGGTCGATGGTGACGCGCTTCACGTCATGCTTGCAAGTCATGGTGACCTTGACCAGCCCAGCGCCGGACTCACCGGTCACTTCGATATTGCCCAGTTCGTCCTGGGCCTTCTTCATGTTGTCCTGCATGGCCTGGGCTTGCTTCATCAGGCCGGCAAGTTGTCCTTTGTTGAACATGGGGTTCCTTTTAGTTAATTCTCAAAGTGGCTTGATCGAGCCAGGCACGATTTTCGCGCCAAAGTCCCGCATCATGGCCTGCACAAACGGTGCGTCAAAAATAATCTTTTCTGCGGCAAGCTGCTTCTCGGCCGATGCCGCCGTGTTGCGCCGCGCCGGGCAATCCGCCACGCGACCAATTTCCACGACCAACTTGACCGCGTAACCGGCATTCTGCAGCGCGGCCGTCAGACGGTCGCGGCTGCCACTCTGGTTCAAGGACTCACGCTCGACCCGCAAAATCCATTGGTCGGTATCGCGCGCCACCAGCTGGGACTGCAACGCCAGTTCCCGCACCATGGCGTTGATGGCCTCCGCCTTGATCAGCTGTTGCACCGTAGCGTGCCAGAAGTCGCCTTCCTCGGTGGGCACCAGCACGGGCGCACCCTGCTGTGCCGTCACATCAGAGCGCGACTCGGCCTGCGTGCGCACCGGAACCGCTACAACTTTCGTAGCAGGCTGCACAAATTCCACGAGGGCTAGCGGCTCATTTAGCTCCAACTCATCCAGAAATTCAGCATCCATCGCCGCGTCGGCCGACTCAGCATGCGTGCCGGGTCTGGCGGACTCCCGCACGACCAACTGCTGGCCCGGGGGCGGCACAGTGGCGGATACCTGCATCGGTAGCGGTGCCGACGCCTGGGGATCATCCTCCCAGGGTTGCACGACCGGCGTTCTGCTGTTGGCTACGACTGGCTGTGCCTGTGCGGACGACTTGGCCACTGGAGTGGGCGCCACGGCCACCGCTGGTGCGGCAATCAATGCAGGTCTAGCCGACTGCACAGGCGCCGGAGCAGTCCTATTTAGAGTTTTTTTTTCAGCCAATGCCGCAGCGCCTTGGGGCTTGAACGCCAACAAGCGCAGAAGCACCATGGTCAGAGCAGCGTACTCGTCGGGGGCCAGGCCCAGGTCGGCACGGCCGTGCAGGCAAATGCTGTACAGCAACTGGGTTTCATCGACTGGCATCAGCGCTGCCAGACGGGCGGTGTCGGCTGCCTCGGGGTCGCTATCATCATCGCCTGCCCCGCCGCCCTGGGAGTTGGCACCTTTCTCCATGACTTGCATCACCGCCATGCGTTGCAGCACGGTGGCCATTTCTTCCAGCGTGGAGGCTGCGCTCAGGCCATTCAGACGCAGGGTCTCAGAGGTCTCGACCACGGTCTTGCCGTCACCCAGCGCCAACGCCTCAATCAGGCGGAATACATAGGAACGGTCCACGCTGCCCAGCATCTGGCGCACCGTAGCCTCCTGCAATTGGCCTGAGCCAAAGGCAATGGCTTGGTCAGTGAGCGACAGCGCGTCACGCATGGAGCCACGTGCCGCGCGGGCCAGCAGGCGCAGGGCCTGCACCTCAGAACTGACCTGCTCCACCGCCAGCACCTTGGCCAGGTGTTCACGGATGGTCTCGGGCGCCATGGGCCGCAGGTTGAACTGCAGGCAGCGCGACAGAACGGTAACCGGCACCTTTTGCGGGTCGGTCGTAGCGAGCACAAATTTCAGGTATTCGGGCGGCTCTTCCAGCGTCTTCAACATGGCGTTGAAGGCCGTGTTGGTGAGCATGTGCACCTCGTCGATCATGAATACCTTGAAGCGCCCCTGCACCGGCTTGTAAACCGCTTGCTCCAAGAGGGCCTGCACCTCGTCAACGCCCCGGTTCGAAGCCGCGTCCAACTCGGTATAGTCGACAAACCGTCCACTATCAATATCAGAGCACGCCTGGCATACACCACAAGGGCTAGCGGTGATTCCACCTGTTCCGTCCGGGCCCTGGCAGTTCAATGACTTGGCCAAAATACGGGACACCGTGGTTTTGCCGACACCGCGCGTACCGGTGAACAGGTAGGCATGGTGCAGGCGCTGGGTGGTCAGCGCATTGGTCAGTGCCTGCACCACGTGGTCCTGCCCTACCATTTCGGTGAAATTGCGGGGGCGGTACTTGCGGGCGAGCACGAGGTAGGACATGCGGTGATTCTAAAGGGCAGCAGCCCACGCCACTGGACGAAAGCCCACTGGGCAACTGGCAGCCCTTGCGATAGACTGAAGTCACGTTCATTTTTTGTCGATATGACCAATATGGCGCCTCTTGTTTCCCGCTTCCTCCGTCTGGTTCGTGGCTTGGTCATCGTTCTGATCCTGCCTGCAGGCGCCGGTGCGCTGGCGCAGGACACGCTACGGGTACTCACCTGGCCAGGTTATGCGGACCCCGATCTGGTCAAGCTTTTTGAACAGCGCACCGGCAGCAAGGTCGAAGTCACCTTCATCGATTCCGATGAAGTCATGTGGCAGAAACTCAAGCAGAACAAGGCGGAAGACTTCGACGTTTTTGCCGTCAACACCGCCGAACTGCAGCGATACATCCAGGCGGGACTCGTGGTGCCAGTCAACACCGGTGCCATCCCCAATATCGCGAAGCAGCTGCCGCGCTTCAAAGACCTCAAGGCCATACCAGGCCTGGTGCATGACAACAAGGTATTTGCCATCCCCTACACCTATGCGGAAATGGGGTTGATCTACGACCGAAAGCAAATCAAGGAGCCGCCCACATCCATACGCGCCCTGTGGGATCCCCGCTACCGTGGAAGGGTACTGCTGTACAACGGCGGCTCGCACAATTTTTCACTTGCGGCACAGGTTCTGGGCGACGCGACGCCTTTCCGGATCGACAACAAGGAATGGCCCGCTGCCGTCGAGCAGTTGATCAACCTGCGTCGCAACGCGCAAGGTTTTTACAACCAGCCCGAAGAATCGGTGGAGATGTTCAAAGCAGGTGGCACGGCATTGATGTTTGCCAACTACGGTTCCCAGCAAGTGCAATTGTTGAAAGCTGCGGGACTGGAAGTTGGATACGCGATGCCAAAAGAAGGGGCCCTGGCCTGGCTCGATTGCTGGGCAATTACCCGTAGCAACCGTAACGCGAAACTTGCACACGCCTGGATAGACTACCTCCTGGAACCCCAGCCCTCAAACGCGCTGGTCACGCGACAGGGCCTGGCCAACACTACCTCCGAGTCGCAGACTTTACGCCACCAGGATAGGCTTCAATGGCTGGAACCCGTTGAAGATGTTGATCGCAGAAGCATGCTATGGGAGCGTATTCTTTCGGGTGATCGTGCCAAGAAAGTCCTGGCCCCATGAAACTCGGCATTGCGGTCAAACTCGGGCTGCTATTGGCGATGGTGGGCGTCCTGGCGTCGGGGGTCACAGGGTTTTATGCCTACCAGGCCAGCCGCAGTCTGCTGGTGCAGTCCGCCAAGGCCGAGCTGCTGACGACGACCAAAGTCTTGACCCGGCGTATCACCCTGAGCCGCGAGGAGGTTTCGCGCAATCTGCAGCTGCTCGCCGGGCACCCCGCGGCGGCATCGGCGGCACAGGGCCGATCGCTGGCGGACGAAGACCAAATGGGCACGCTCATGGAACAAATGATGCTTGCCAATCCAAGTTATTTTCAGATCCGGCTTATTTCCGCCAGTGACAGCGGGCTGGAGCGGGTGCGCGTTGATCGCGCGGAGGATCGCATGGTGCGGGTCCGCGGAGACGATTTGCAGGAGAAAGGCCACTTCTCCTATGTCTCCAGTACCTTAAAGCTGGCTACCGGAGCCACGTTCCTGTCGCGTCTGGTCATCAACCACGAGCGCGGTGCACATGCCGGGCTGGACCAACCCTCCGTCATACTGGCCACGCCCGTTCAGGACCCACAGGGCAAGACCGTGGGGGTCGTAGTCATCAATCTTGACCTCAATGGTGTCTTTGCCTCCCTGAGGGCAGATCTGCCGAAGGACTACCAGTTGTTCATGGCGAATCGCAATGGCGACTATGTCATCCATCCAGACCCTTCCCAGGCCTTTGGCTTTGACAAGGGCCGGCGCGTGTTCGTGCAAGAGGAATTTGAAGCAACCGCTGCACTGATGGAGGGCCGCGCCAGCAGTGTGGTGACCGAGGTGCAGACCGGCAAGTACGCCAACGCGCCCGTCGTAGCGGCATTTGTAGGCCGCGTCGTCAAGATCAGCAGCGATGAGGACCGCCTCATCGTGGGGCTGGCGCAGCCACTGGCGCTTGTGCTCGAACAGGCCGACAGACTGGGAGGGGTCATACTGCAACTGGTCATCGGTCTGGGCGCCGCCTGTGTTCTGTTGGCAGCGATCGTGGCACGTGCAGTTACACGCCCTATCAACTCGATGAGTACGGCAGTCCAGCGCTTCGCCAATGGGCACCAGGTGGCAAAGCTGGCAATCGACAGGCAGGATGAAATTGGTGTTCTTGCCCGCAGTTTTGACACGATGCAAAACGAAATCCGTCAGCAACTCGCCGCGCTGCACGAGAATCGCCTGGAACTTGAACACCTGGCCCGCCACGACGCGCTGACCGGCCTGCCCAACCGGCGCGCCTTTCAGGAGCGACTGGACCATGCCGTGGCCCGCGCGCAGCGCAGCAAGCAACGTTTTGCGTTGCTGTTCATTGATGTCGACAATTTCAAAACCATCAACGACCGTTGGGGCCACGACGGCGGCGACGCAGTTCTCAAAATCGTGGCGCTGCGCCTGAATGCGACCACCCGCAAAGCCGATGCCGTTGCACGCATGGGAGGGGACGAATTTGTGGTGCTACTGGACAACCCGGCTCACCGCGAAGACATCACCGCCATTGCTGAAAAGCTGCTGGAAAGTGTTCGCTCCCCCATTCTCCACAACGGTCAGGAACTGCAGGTCGGCTTCAGTATCGGAATCAGCCAGTTCCCCGACGATGGCCGAACGGCGGCAGAACTCATGGCCCGTGCCGACCACGCCATGTACGACGCCAAGGCAGCCGGCCGCAACGGATTCCGTTTTTCGTCCATCAAAGGCACGCCCAGCAGCCCGACACCACTTTAGAAGGCTTCGCTTGTGGGTACAATTCAGGCTGACGGGCCTTCCCACATGGTGAAGCGGCCAACCGGGTCAGGTGGGGAACCAAGCAGCCCTAACTGTGGAGCCAGTGCTGGGGTCAAGGCTCGTCAACCTCATTTTAAAAGCTGTTTGCAATCAAGGACTTAGGTCCAAGAGACACCAAAAAACAGCCTTTTGTAACACCTAGCTGTAACACCTTGGGATCACGTTGTTCAACCAACGTGGGGTCCACATGGCTGTTTTGACAGGTCTATTTCAACGCGGGTCAACCTATTACCTGCGCGTTGTGCTACCCAATAACCACCCGCTGAAGTCCAAGTACAAGAACGGTGAATTCGTAACCTCGTTGGGTCGGTGCAGTCGCAGAGAGGCGGCAACTCTGGGCACTATCAAACGTGCTGAGGTCTTGAGAGGTCACACAGTTGCCACCAACAGTACGCCCGTACAGGTCTTAAAGTCGCCACCAACAGGTCCAGTCCTTCGGGACATTTACACCCGGTGGAAGGCAAGCAAGCCACGCTCTACCGACTCTCTCAACAATTGCCTTCGCTCGGTCACCCTTTGCGAGGAATTCACCGGAAACCCGCCTATCACTCAGTTGACCCGCGAACAAGGTGATGGATTTCGCACATGGCTACAGCACCCAGACCGGAAGACCACCAGCAAGACCGCACGTGATCGCCTTACGTGGGTTAAGTCTGTTCTGAAGTTTGCAGCCCGTGACCTTGGACTGATTGATCGGAACCCTTGGGAGGGACTCGACATTGCATTCAAGACCACCAACAAACGCAGACCATGGACTGACGGTGAACTAAAAACCTTTTTCACCCAACCCCTGCACACCGCCTACAAGTTGCCCACAGACAAAAAGGCCGGTGCCGATGCCGCTTACTGGATACCCGTGCTAGGACTTTACACCGGGGCACGAGTCGGAGAGCTGGCGCAGCTTCGGGTCGCTGACGTAGACGAAACCGGGGAATTTCCTGTCCTTTCGATAACTGATGAAGGTGAAGGCCAGTCGGTCAAGTCTCAGGCTGGGGTACGTAAAGTGCCACTACACGACGAACTGGTACGACTGGGCTTCCTTGACTATGTAGGAACCCTCAGAGAGCGGAAGGAAGACCTTCTGTGGCCGCTACTGGTCACACGTGAAGGCAAACCCGGCGGATATTTCAGTCAGTGGTTCGGAACCTATCGCCGTTCCCTCGGGTTTGGTATGTATCCTGATTTCCACTGCCTGCGCCACACTGTTCGCAGTCAGTTGGCAGAGGCCGAGATTGCAGAACAGGTAATGGACAATCTTGTAGGCCATGAAATCAAAGGGAGCACCGGGGCGAAGGTCTACACCCACCGAACTCTCAAGACACTGAAAAAGGCGATAGACGTATTGCAGCACCCTGCCCTATCTGTGTCACGTACTTGGCACCATCCGTCGTGGGGTTAGTGATCTTCTGGCGGCTGGTCGCTCATTGCAACATTGCCATGCCGCAATCGAACGAATCGGTCTTGACAAACTGCATACTCGTGTAATCAAGAGCAACCGTCAGCGGTGAAACCCGGATAAGATTGGGCTGATCCCAAACTCAAAGGACTGAAGTCGATTTCTGCAGGTGACTGCTTGAATCGTCAGGGATTGGCAAATGCATTGTCAATCATATTCAGTCAAGGCGGGAAGCTGCATCTTCTAGCTACAACTAGGAGTACTGCATGGCAGACACCGTCAATCAAAGCAAACCCAATATCGGGCACTCTAAGTCCTTACCGCGTCCCGATCTAAATGCTCCCGGAAGGCTTCGCATTGGTCACCTTATGACCTTGTACGGGCTATCCCATTCCACCTTCTATGAACACCGGAAAAGGCTGTTGTTGCCCCCCCCGGACGGATCAGTCGCTGGTCGCCCTTACTGGCGAACCGAGACGATTAAAGCGGACTTAGAAAAGTAAGACCGTCACAGCGATTCGCTATACGAAAGACTTGTGGAAATGCTCCACATTGCTTGAGGATGGCGACTCGTTCGCAAGCCTGCTATTCATGCCCCTAATTGGGCCGCGAGTGGCTGCAACTCTGGACCCCTGCCCCTTAGGCGTCCATCTCAAATAACGCAACAAATGAAAAAGCCACACGGCGGCAACCAAGTGGCTTTGGAAGGAAGATCAAATGAGCATCCATTTTATTAAGAACACGGCCTCCGAGCCAGAGAAAATTGTCGGCCTTCAACTGGCTGAGAATCAAGATCAAGATCAAGATCATCAAGTCTTCAAGTCCGTGGAGAGTTATCAAAAGCACGACTTGCGCGTCTTACCATTGAACCGTAACACCGGGTTTTGTTGGTTAAAAAAAGATCAACAGCAGGCTTTCAGTTGTTCACCTGAAAACATTTTCAAAGAGTTCAAGGGCATGGACGTTGGTCTGGATTTGCAAGGAAGCGGAATCGTTGGTATCGACGTTGATTGTGCAGAAGTAGTGCCATTTCTTCAGAAGTGGCTACCACCGACCTGTACTGTTGGGCGCGAAGGCAAACCCACTTCATGGATGTTTTACCGATTGAACGGGACGGTTCCAAAGAACATGTCTTTCCATGATTTTGGTAAGGACGGAAAGACGAGTGGCGAATTGGGCGGGATCAAAGTTAACGCCATAGTGCCACTGCCACCGTCTCGCCACAGGAAAACACAAATGCCACTGCTGTGGACAACCGGTGACGAACCCACGGCAATTGAGTCCAAACTGTTCATGGCAGTTGCCAGCAAATGTTTTGCTCTGGCGTTGATTGCCCGGCATTGGCCGGGGCCGGGTAACAGACATGAACCTACGCTTGCCTTGGCCGGTACCTTTGCTAAAGCCGGTTGGTCCCTTGACGAGGCAAAGGAAGCGGTTCGATTACTGGTATCCGCTACCGGCGACCACAAGCTGGATGATCGCCTAATCGAGGTCAAGTCAACCTATGACCATTTTCAGAAGAATGAGTTCACAACGGGTCTGCCGAGTTTGGTGAAATTGCTTGAATCGGCCATAAGCGGACCGACAAATTTGGAGCAGACACTCCGCGATTGGCTTGGTTTCAACGCCACAGAAAAATCAGATGAAACCATTGGAGCAGACGACGGTCACATTTTTCCATTGTCCAAATACGCGCTGACGCTGGGTGAGTTGATGGCGAAAGAGTTGCCAGAACAGCAGTTCATTGTCCATCCATGGCTACCGACTCAGGCGTTGATCATGGTTTACGCGGCCAGAGGTGTGGGCAAGACTTGGGTAGCCTTGGAGATGGCAATCAGTATCGCCATTGGGCGGGACTTCCTTGCGTGGCCCGTACCGAAGCCCCGGCGGGTACTTTTCATAGACGGTGAAATGCCCCTTGCGAGTCTTCAGTTCAGACTTAGGAGTCTTCTGGGTAGCACTCCGTTGCCCGATGGCTTAACACTCATATCGAGTACGTTGCTATGGCAGGACAGCGCACCATTGAACATCAGCCAACCCAAACAGCAACTCCGGGTAGATGCTCTGCTAAACGAAATGAAATCGAAAGGAAAGGAACCGGACCTAATCATCCTTGATAACCTTTCCTCGCTCGTCACCGGCATTGATGAGAACTCCAACTCTGATCTTGATCAGTTTCTTCAATGGCTGGTGAAACTGCGCAGTCAGGGCTACGCGGTCATGGCAGTTCATCACGCTGGCAAGAATGGTGACCAGCGCGGAGGATCAAGGCGGGAGGACTTGTTGGATACCGTTGTGAAACTTGAAAAACGCGAGGCTCTTAATTTGGCTGTCGCTGAAGGAGCGTGTTTTGACATTAAATTTACCAAGCTGCGCGGGGAGCATCCGAAGCCCATAAGCCTTGTAGCGGCCCTGACAACAAATGAAAAAGGGCACCTATTTTGGAAGCACGAGGAGGATCAGAAGTTACCGGCCTAC
This sequence comes from uncultured beta proteobacterium, assembly GCA_903853895.1. GTDB lineage: Bacteria > Pseudomonadota > Gammaproteobacteria > Burkholderiales > Burkholderiaceae_C > Allorhodoferax. The sequence goes on from CAINUX010000022.1 coordinate 89,893, forward strand.
ATGAAGGTTATGCAGGGCATCCACGACTACAACCCAACAACGCAGACCGCGTTAGCAGACAAGTTGAAATGCACCCGGCAGCACGTGTCTGAACAAGTGAAAATATGCGTTGAAAAGGGTCTGGTCAATAAGCAAGACCTATCGCTGACCCCGAAGGGAGTGGGTGTCATGGCTCCAGTCATTCAAGCGGCAAAGAAGTACGCAAATAACCTTTAGTCGTGATCGCTAAATGGTTGGCAAACGGGCAATGTCAATCGCTTGACACGAGAGGCTGACAGAGTCCGTAAACCCATGATGGGGACTGGAATTTCGGGTTGTCAGGTACTTGACACAGCCACTTTACAGGTCATGTCAACCACCACCCTATGTATAGGGTGGTTGACACGTTGACATTAATTTCAGCCCTTTCTCTTTCGCAATTCAAAGATCAGCAGTCTGCAATTTTCCAGATGAAACCATTTCCTCGGTGGCAGTGACTTCACTAGACTAGTGGCTACATCTCAGGAGCACCAATCATGCCGACCAACGCCACAAATAAGCAGCCGAACAAATTCACAGGCTTCGCTTACGTCTTCGACACCAGCAGCAGGGGGACTCCTCAAGAGATACCAAAATTGAAACCCCAACTACAAGCGCCAGCCCCAGCCCAGCGGATTACCCTTCTGCAATCACGAGCGCACCCTGTCTAGTGCTATCCGGTAAATTGAACCCGACAAATTTGAATTCTTTTGAACATGATCGCGACACCAAATGACTGCCTGACCTTGTCACCAAAGCAGCGGCACGCCGCCGCCTCAATTGCGTCCGGGCAGTCACAGCGACAAGTGGCAAAGATTTGCGGCGTTAGTCCTCAGACATTAACAGCATGGGTACACAGCCCAGCTTTTTGCGGACATGTCGAGTCACTGCTTGTCAAGGTGGAGAGGGAGACCCAGCAAGTCCTTCATGGACTGCGTGTACGTGCCGTGGAGACGCTGGCGCAGTTACTGGACAGCGGTAGTCCGTCAACACGCCTACAGGCCGCAAAACTCGTTTTAGAGGCCACGCATCGGCCATACGACACGTTTTCTGGAACCAGCCCGGCATTGAGTCAACAATCGGCACACTTCAGGGAGATGATGGCCGTGATCGAAGGAAAAGCCAATGCTCTACCGCAGTAGGGAGATAACGGAAATCGAACTTGACCGCGAAACAGAAAAGTTTCGGCTTTCGTCTCTCGGGTGTGAGGGGTATACGGTTGGTGTGTGTGCTGCCCTACTTTTCATGGTGTCCGTGTACACGGGCAAGACCCCACAAGAAATTGGCGGACTTTCTGGTCAACAGCTTTGGGAGTTGGTTGGTGCAGGCTTCAAAACCAAGCTAAAAATACTGGACCTGCCAAAGCCGGTAGACGACTACCTCTGCACGGGTGAACAGTTTGCAATCCGCTTGGGTCTTTACGCCTTCTCCAAAACACTGCCAACTGGTGGTTGCCTTGGGGAAATTTTCGATTCTGCTGAAGTCGATATTGCCAAACTAAATGGGTTGGTAGTTGGGGACTCCGCCATTTAGCCACTGAAACGGCCTCGGCGGATTCATTCGCCCCCTACGAAACCGCACTCATCAAACCGATGCCGTAGTGCCCACCCCGCCAAGATACGAATAAACAGTTTCCCGGCTTACACCGTACTCCCGGGCGAGAACAGCCTTCTTTTCCCCAGCCGCAGCACGCCGCCTAAGTTCATCAACACCTTCAGCAGTCAGTGATGGCTTACGGCCCTTGTACTTTCCCTCGGACTTTGCAATGGCGATGCCCTCACGCTGGCGCTCAAGGATGATTGACCGTTCAAATTCGGCAACCGCCCCAAGCATGGATAACAATAAGTTTGACATTGGCGAATCCTCGCCGGTGAACGTCAGACCTTCCTTATGGAACCGCACCACCACTCCGCGTCCCGTCAGGTCTTTGACAATGCGCCTTAGATCGTCCAGATTGCGGCATAGCCGGTCCATACTGTGGACATGGAGGGCATCCCCCTCCCGCAGGTGAGACAGGCAAGCGGCAAGTTGTGGGCGGTCAGTATTCTTGCCAGAGGCACGGTCTTCAAAAACTTTATCTAAGGCAACACCGTCAAGCTGACGGGCGGTGTTCTGAACTACTGTACTGACGCGGGTATAACCAACATTCTGACCTGACATAGCACTCCTTTGCACTGGGCAAATCGCCCAAACTGTCAGGTTGAATTCTAAGATGTTATTTACAGACTGTCAAAAAATCATTGAAGCCAGTCTAAATTTACACTTTTTCTGTCAGATTAATGTGTGGTGTTGGGGTGTAGTCCAGTTTGGCACACGCCGTAAGCAATCAATTTCACAGTGTCCATCCGAGGGCGAGTTCGGCAATCAAGGTCTGACCTTTCAAGACAACTTCAATGATGGCTCGTCAAGCAATCACCGCTGCATAATCAGCGACCATAAAGCGCGTCGTCACTCATTTGAACGCGCAATCTCAGGGTGGCAGAGTTGGTCTGCCTTCAATTTTTCACCTCTCTGTTTTGTCCCTCCGGGAAATGGCGGATGTTTTTGAAAGAAGCATGGCAACTTTCACGGATTTAGTTTCAAGCCTTGACATTGATCCCGTTAAGCGCGGAAAGCAGTTTGAGGTCTTCGTCAAGTGGTTTCTACAAACTGATCCTGAATGGGCCACGCAAGTGGAGCAGGTCTGGCTTTGGGAGGAATACCCTGACAGATGGGGCATTGACTGTGGCATTGACCTAGTATTTCGACACCGCAATGGTGAAACGTGGGCGGCCCAAGCCAAGTGCTATGCAGCCAGCCACGACATTACCAAACACGACGTTGACAAGTTCCTTAGTGAGTCCAATCGCAAGGGGATTGATCGGAGACTCCTGATCGCGACCACTGACCGCATTGGGGCAAATGCCAAGCAAGTCTGCGATGCACAAGAGAAGACCGTGGTTCGATACCTTCTCTCAAATTTTGAGAGTGCTGGCATTGATTACCCTGCGTCTATCGCTGCACTCAATGGTGCAAAGCCCAAGCCAAAGCCACTGCCCCGAGAGCACCAGATCGAAGCCATTGCAGCAGTTGAAGCGAACTTTCGGGACACTGATCGCGGTCAACTCATCATGGCCTGCGGCACTGGAAAGACGTTCACAACACTATGGATCAAGGAAACCCTCGCATCAAATTCAACATTGGTGCTACTCCCGTCATTGGGACTGCTGTCCCAAACACTCCACGAATGGACACTTGCTGCCAACCAGCCATTTGATGTTCTTTGTGTTTGTTCCGACGACACGGTAGCTAAAAGAGGCGGCGATGAAGCAATTCACTCAGTGTCCGATCTTGCATTTCCTGTAACGTCAGACATTGACGAAATCCGGGACTTCTTGAAACGCGATGTTGCCAAGGTTGTCTTCTCCACATACCAATCTTCGCCACTTGTGGCCGAAGCGCAGACCAGCGAATTAGTTCAGCCATTCGATCTGGCCATTGCCGACGAGGCACATCGTTGTGCAGGCAAGGTGGGAAGTGACTTTTCGACAATTCTCGATTCGGCCCTAATCCGAGCAAGTAAGCGGCTATTCACTACGGCCACACCCCGCACCTACTCCACCACTGTTAAGAAAGCAGCAGGTGAGCGTGGCATTGAAGTTGTCGGAATGGACGATGTGGACGTGTTTGGAAGGGTACTTTTTGCCTTGCCATTTGGCGAAGCGATCAAACGAGGGCTGCTTACTGACTACCAAGTGGTCATCATCGGTGTGGACAACCCCACCATTGCACAATGGATCCAGAACCGGGAGCTAATCAAGACTGAAACTGGTATCGAAAATGATGCAGAGTCCCTTGCTGCACAAATCGGACTTCTAAAAGCGTTCAAAGATTACGACCTTCAGCGAGTAATTAGCTTTCATAGTCGGGTCAATAGGGCCGAGTCATTCACACAAGACATTCAAAAGGTTACGCAGTGGGTTGGTGAGGTGCATCGGCCAACTGGGGTGTTGAAATCTGACTTCGTGTCTGGTGCTATGCCTACAGACAAACGCCGTAGGAAACTTGCGCAACTCAAAGCACTGACTGCAAATGAACGTGGGCTTCTCGCCAATGCACGTTGTCTTTCTGAAGGTGTGGATGTGCCATCTTTGGATGGTGTTGCATTCATTGATCCTCGTAGCAGCCAGACCGACATTATTCAAGCGGTGGGACGAGCCATTCGTCTCAGTCCAAACAAGAAGTTGGGAACCATTGTCCTGCCCGTATTCATTGAAGACGGTGAATCACCCGTTGAGTCAATTGAGGCAAGTAACTTCAAGCCAATCTGGGATGTGCTCAACGCCTTAAAGGCGCACGACGATGAATTGTCGTCAGAGTTGAATCAGTTCAGAACCGAAATGGGCACTAGGTCGGGGTCACATGTTGGTGCTTTTTCAAAAATCCACATTGATTTGCCTTCATCAATTGACCAATCATTTGGCGAGTCGCTGCGGACTTTCTTGGTTCAGCAAGTAACTGAATCGTGGAATTTCTGGTTTGAACTACTGAAGGTATATGTCAGTAATGAAGGAAACTCCCTCGTACCTGCCCTCCTACAAACTGATGATGGTTATCGACTCGGTGGCTGGGTGAGGAACCAAAGAGCAAGAAAGCGAAAATTGTCGCATGACCGCATTGCGCTACTTGAGAACTTGCCCGGCTGGAGTTGGGATGCGCACGCAGATAACTGGGAGGAGGGATATGCCCATCTCAAAGTCTTCACAAGTCGTGAGAGGCACGCAAAAGTAAATAAAAACTACATAACCAAGGATGGATACCCGCTTGGTCAATGGGTGGGGGGTCAGCGAAACAAAACTGGAAGCCTTTCATCTGAGCGTAAAAGCCTACTTGAATCCTTACCCGGATGGAGTTGGAATGTTTTTGAAGACGCTTGGGAAAAAGGATATAGCTATCTCAAGGAGTTTTCAGCCCAACAGGGCCACTCCAATGTTGCAGGCAATTTCAAAGCGCCCGATGGCTATCGAGTCGGACATTGGTTGCACGCTCAACGTGCGAAAAGGGATGCTTTGACACCGGAGCGACTGAAGCGACTTGAAGAACTACCGGGGTGGAGTTGGAATGCTCTTGAGGACGCGTGGGAAGACGGATTTCGCCATCTCAAAGAATTTGTGGAGACGGAGGGTAATGCCAAAATTCCCGTGAATTACATAAGCGGTGATGGCTACTGTGTGGGACGCTGGGTCAGCAAACAACGAGCAAGAAGAGAACTGATTCCGGTGGAGCGCAGGGCAAGATTGGAAAAAATGCAAGGCTGGACTTGGGCTGAGCGTGTTTTGGGACCAAAGAAGCTATGGATTGAATGGCTGGTCTTGCTCAAAGAATTTGTCAGCACTATGGGACACGCTTCAGTTCCAAGTGGCTACAAAACAGTAGATGGATACAACCTTGGTCAGTGGGTCAGCAACCAACGAGCAAAAGCAATTAGCCTGTCGGCTGAGCAAGTTTCCCAGCTTGAAGCAATTGGCGGTTGGGTCTGGGAGGTGAAGGCAGAAAGATGGGACGACGCGTTTCATTTAGTCAAGGAATATATGGGTCGCAATAGCAATCGCCCTGTTCCTGCTAGATACAAGACTGCGGAAGGATTCAACCTTGGGACTTGGGTATCGGCTCAGCGGACAAACAAAGACAGGCTTTCATCGACACGTCGCCAGCAGCTAGAGTCATTGCCCGGCTGGAGTTGGGATATTTTTCAGACTAGGTGGGAGGAAGGATTCCGAAACCTTGTGGATTTCGTAAGTCGTGAAGGCCATGCAAGGGTTACCGGGGACTACCAATGTGATGACGGATTTCGACTTGGTAGTTGGGTTAGGAACCAACGTACTGCAAGAGACAGCCTTTCACCAGAAAACAGCGCACGTCTTGAGTCATTGTCGGGATGGAGTTGGAACGTACTTACAGACGCGTGGGAAGACGGTTTTCGCCACCTAGAAGAATTTGTAAATCGCGAAGGTCATGCAAAGGTACCCAGCGAATTCAAATCGGCTGACGGATACCGGGTAGGTGGCTGGGCTGGAGTCCAACGAAGTACAAAGAACGAGTTGTCATCCGAGCGCAGAATTCGACTGGAAGCCCTTCCGTTTTGGACTTGGGACACCGCGTCAGAACAGTGGGAGGAGGCTTTTTTCCAACTCAAGACTTTCGCAGAGCGTGAGGGCCACTGTTTGGTCCCCGCTTTGTATACGACTTCAGAGGGAAATCAAGTCGGTAGGTGGGTGAGTTACCAACGGGCAAGAAGGCAAAGCCTGTCAAGTGAACGAAAGGGTCGCCTAGAGGCACTCCCGGGATGGAGTTGGAAGGTATTGAACGATAAGTGGGAAGAAGGTTTTCGCCGCCTAGAAGAATTTGTAAATCGCGAAGGCCACGCAATGGTACCCAGCAATTTCAAATCGACTGACGGATACAGAATTGGTATGTGGGTAGCTACGCAACGAACAAAGAAGGATCGACTCACTCTTGAGCGCAGGTCACGACTGGAAGCATTGCAGGGATGGGGCTGGAGTGGTCGATGATGCACTTATAACTGTAGCGATTGGAGTAGTTGATGAGAAGAAATCTTGATCTTGTTCGCGAAATCTTGATCTGGATGGAGGCGCGACCAGAGGGGCGGAATGTAAATTGGAAAATTGAAATTGAAGGATTCACTGACGATGAAATCGGGTACCACGCCTACCTGATGAATCAAGCAGGACTAATTATTGCTGCGGACGCAACGCCGCTAGAGTCCGCCTCACCGAAGTGGATTCCGAACATGCTTACGTGGCAGGGTCACGAATTTCTAGCTGCTGTCAAGGACGACACACTTTGGGCAAAAGCCAAGAAGGATGTTATTCGGCCTGCCGTAGGTGCAACGTTTTCAGTGCTTCTTGAATGGTTGAAATCAGAGGCCAAGTTGCGGTTAGGTCTGTAGTAGGCAGTCACGAGGCTCGACTGACGGAAATCGAACCCGCGCCCCTTTTGTTTGCAGGCTTAGACGGAGTAAGTATGCACAACAACTGTTGAAATACTGACCCCAAAGCCCAAAGCCCAAAGCCCAATGCTCATCAGCATCAGGTTCAAATTTGTAACAGGTAGCTGTAACAGGTAGCGTCAAACAATACCTACAGCGGTCAGCGGTTGACCAGTCCAACTTTTCATTGATTCTTGACAAACTGCTGTTACGATAACGTCGTGATTCCGAGAGTTTTAGCTGGAGAAACCATGTAAATGGTGACGGTACGACTTCACTCATGGACTGGCGGCCAACCGGGTCAGGTGGGGAACCAAGCAGCCCTAACTGTGGAGCCAGTGCTGGGGTCAAGGCTCGTCAACCTCATTCTTTTCACCAGCCGTTGGCTCTTTTGACTCTAGTGCGAAGTGCCTTCTGAGCGGCTGATCTTGTTCCAGACGTTGTATTTGCCCACCGGCTTGCTCATTGGCAAACGCTTGACTTCCTTCAGCGTCTGCGCGTCATAAATCACCAGCGCACCGTCCATTTCCCACACGCTGGCCAGGGCGTAGCGGCCATCTTTCGTGAACTCGATATGGGCCAGGGTCTTGCCGGGTTCGCGCACCTGCGCCACCGGCTCCAGCGTGGCCTTGTCGATCAGCGTCAACGTGTCCTTCGCTGTGGGGCTCATCATCGAATCGGTCCAGGCATAGCGGCTGTTTTCGTGGCTGCGCATGAAGAAGCCGGGGCCCGGTACCGCAATGGTGCGTATCAGCTTCCAGCTCTTCATGTCGATGACATCAATCGCATTGCCCTTGAGGTTGGGACTGGCCAGCACCGTAGTGCCGTTCCAGGCCCAGGTGATGCCCGAGCCCAGATGGGGCATGCCGGCAATCGGCAACTCGGCGATCTTGCGCTGCGCGTCCAGGTTCACCACCTGCGCACTGGGCTGGCCGTCGGTCTTGGGGCGGGTCGCGCCCAGCACGTGCTGGTAGCCCTGGTCAAAAAAGAAGTCATCCAGCGGTTCGTCCAACAGCGTGCGCCGCACATTCTGGAAATCCGCCTTGGTAGCCGGGTCGTAGCTGATCTCCCACAGCTCGGCAATGTCCTTGAGCGCGACGATGAAGCTGTTGCGTGGCGCAGCGTCATACACGGCCGACACGCGCGAACTGGTCTTGCCGTCCGGAGTGGTGGCGGGAATGGTCTTGACCAGGTCCAGGTTCGCGTCGAACAGCACCACGCTGTGCGGCAAATAATTGGCCGCCATCACCCATTTGCCATCGCCGCTGACGGCAACATTGCGCATATTCAGGCCGGCGCGCACCTCGGCGATCACGGTGAGGTTCCACAAATCATATTTGGTGATCCAGCCGTCACGCGAGCCGAAGAACACGAAACGGCCATCGGGCGTGAACTTCGGTCCCCCGTGCAGGGCATAGCGGCTGGGAAAGCGGTGGATGCGCTCGAACCGGTCGCCATCGACCAGCGACACATGGTGGTCGCCACCCTCCACCACGACGAAGAGGTTCATGGGATCGGCACTCCACGACGGCTTGGCCGGCAGCTTGGTGGCATCCGCCAGCACCACATGCGAGGCCAGTATGTCGGACTCGGCCCAGCGGGGAGCCGGCTCCACCGGCGTGTAGATCCACTGCGCCAGTGCGGCAATTTCGTCAGCCTTCAGCGTATCCCGAAACGCCGGCATCTGCGTGGCCGGCCGGCCCGCGGTAATGACCTTCAGCGCCTCGGGCGTGCGCAGGCGCGCCAGGCTCTCGGGCAGCAGGGCCGGGCCCATGATCCCGGTGCGCTGCGCACCGTGACAACTCGCACAATGCTGCTGGAACAGCGCACCCGTATCGAGGGTGGCGGGCGCGGTCTGTGCCACCGCAGCCAGTGACAACATGGACCACGCCGCCAGCGTCGATAAACCCCGGATGGAATTACGCACCTTCCACCTCCAGTCGGATCACGCGCGCCGCGCCCTTGGTCGAGGCCGGTGCCGCTGGCGCGGACACCACACCAATTTCCTCATCCTGCAAATAGCAGCCCGGGTCCTCGGACCAGGCGTCGCCTGTCAATTGCTGGGCGCGCACGCGGGTATTGCCGCCGCAAATGTCAAACTGTGTGCACTGGGCGCAACGTCCGCTCACTTGGCGCGGCTTGGCCTTGAGGCCGGCCATCAGCGGGTCGGTCGTGTCCTGCCAGATGTCGGCAAACTTGCGCTCGCGCACGCTGCCCAGATTGTGGTGCCACCACATGGTGTCGGGATGCACGATGCCCAGGTTATCGATATTGGCCACGTTCACGCCGCTGGAGTTGCCACCCCAGGCCACCAGGCGCTGACGCACTTCGGCTGCAAAGCGGGCATGCAGCTCGGGCTCGCGTTTTTCCAGCCAGTGCAGCAGGTAGGGGCCGTCGGCGTCGTTGTTGCCGGTCACATATTCCTCGTCCAGGCCCTGGACCGCGGCATCCCAGGCGCGATCCAGCAACCGGTCCATCGCTTCCCGGGTAGCCATGTGGTGGGCGTCCTTGCCGCGGTGGGTATTGCCTCGCCCGGCATAGTTCAGGTGCGAAAAATAGAATTTGTGGGCGCCCTCCTCGCGCATCAGGTCGAGCAAAGGCGGGAAGTCGTGCGCATTGAGCGCCGTCATGGTGTAGCGCAGGCCGACCTTGATGCCGCGTGCGTGCAGAAAGCGCACCCCGGCCAGGCTCAGATCGAATGCCCCTTCCAGGCGACGGAACTTGTCGTGCGTGGCTTTCAGTCCATCCAGGCTGATGCCGACATAGTCAAACCCGAGTGCCGCAATCGTGTCGGCCATGGGCTCGTCGATCAGCGTGCCGTTGCTGGACAGGCTGGTGTGAAAGCCCATGTCCTTGGCGCGTTGCGCAATCTCGAAGAAGTCCGGCCGCAGCAGGGGCTCGCCGCCAGACAGGATCAGGGCTGGCACACCAGCCGCCTTGAGGTCGACCATGGCATCAAAGACCTCCTGCGTGCTCAGTTCACCGGCATAGTCGTGGTCGGCCGATTGCGCGTAGCAGTGCTTGCAGGTCAGGTTGCAGCGGCGGATCAGATTCCAGATCACCACCGGGCCTCGTCGGGACAGGGCGGCGCTGGCGCGGCGGGCTGGCTCGGGATAGACGCCGGTGGCCTGGGCGCTTGCCAGCTCACGCATAAATTGGGTGATACGAAACATGATTTTTCAACTTTCAGTAGTGGCGTTCTGCCCCATTCTTGCCAGCCGCAATCCGGTCTTTTTCAGGATGGCGGTGGAATACAAAATCTCATGAGCACGGCAGGCCGCGCCCAGCAGTGCACGCAGTTGTTCGGCCTGCTTCTCAACCTCGGCGCGGTCGCGACCGTGCAGCATCGCAAACAGGTTGTAGGGCCAAATGCCGACGTAGCGCGGACGCCGGTAGCAGTGGCTGACACCCGGCAACGCGCCGATCTGCTCGCCCAGACTATCCACCTGCGCGTCGTCCACATCCCAGACGCTCATGCCATTGGCGACAAAGCCCAGGCGGTAGTGGTTAGGCACGGCCCCGATGCGGCGGATCAGCCCCCCTTGCTGCATTTGCGCGAGGCGCTCACGCACCTGCGCACTGCGGACCCCAAGGCGCTCGGCGATGGCGTCGTAGGGTCGCGCCACCAGCGGCAAACCGCCCTGGGTGGCGGCGATCAACTGGCGGTCGAATTCAGACAGGGCCATGTGCGCCTCCATCAGTCGCAGCATTGCCCAGGGGCAGGCGCAACTCGACAAAAAACTCTTTCTCTTTCGGGAACGCGTAAACCTTTAAACCGGTGTCGGCTTCGATGCGGGCAATCGCCTCTGCCGCGGCCTGCGGCGACTCGGCGCCAACGACAAACCACATATTCAGCGCATGCTCGCGCCGGTAGTTGTGGGCCACCTCCGGCAAGGCGTTAACCAGCGCCGTCACTTCCTCAAAACGATCCTCCGGCGCCTGCAGCGCAGCCAGCACAAACTGCCCACCGGCACGTTCGATCTGGAATAGCGGGCCAAAACGCGTCAGGTAGCCGCGCTCCAGCAGGCTGTGCAGCGAGTCGATCACGGCCGCCTCATCCATGCCCAGCGCGGTGCCGACCTCGGCGTAGGGCCGCTCAGACAGCGGGAAGCCACCGTGCAGGTAGTCGATCAGGCGGATTTCTTCAGGCAACAGCATAGGAAACCTCGGTCCTGGCCAGCCCGGCTTCGCACCAGTCTGCGGGCAACGTGCGAAATCGCCGCGCCCCGGTCTGCTTGAAGCGTTGGCGCGAAAACAGAACCTGATGCGCAAACCCACCCAACTCGCAGTTATCGATGACGCGCGCAATCGCCGCCTGCACCGCCGACCGATCGGTGCCATGCACCATGAAATACAGGTTGTACGGCCAGCCCGGAGCCGGCTGGCGGCGGTAGGACAGCGTGACACCAGCCTCGCGCGCCACGCGCGCGCCGCACGCGTCAACCAGTTCGGCGGGTACGTTGAACACGGTCATTGCATTGGCGTCGAAGCCAAATTCATGGTGGCGCACGATGGTGCCAAAGCGGCGCAGCGTGCCGGCATCCAGCCAGGCCTGCAACTTACCGAGCACGCGGTCTGGCGTGCAGCCCAACGCCAGCGCCCATTCGTCAAAAGGCCGCTCCACCAGCGGCAAACCTTCTTCCAGCAGCGCCGCCAGCGCGCGGTCCGTGTCGGCCACCACCGGCGCCAGGTGCTGGTCACTCTGCGCCACCGGCGCGCCGGCTACGCGCGCGCGCAGGTCAAAGCCGAGGTCGATGCGGTAGGGTCGCACCATGGGCAGGCGCAGCGCAGCCAGCCCGGTATCGCGCTCCAGCCCCAGCATGGCTTGCTCCAGCGATTCGGCGTCGTAGGCGGTCATCACAAACCACAGGTTGAAACGGTCTTCGCGCTCGTAGTTGTGGTTCACGCCCGGATGGGCCGAGACGATGGCCGCAACTTCCTGCAGGCGCTCGGGCGGCACCGCCATCGCGGACAGCAGCGCAGCGCCGCCGGCATGGGCACTGAAGACCCCACCGATGCGGCTCAGGGCTCCGCCACTGCGCAAGGCCGTGAGAAGTGCCAGCACTTCAGCGCTGGAGCGTCCCAATTGCCGGGCCAGCACAGCATAGGGTTCGCGCACCAGCGGGAAATTGCGTTGCCAGGGATTGAGCAGCGCCAACGCGTCGGGCAGGCTGCTGGGACACAGAGGGTTGAACTGCATCGTCAAAACCCCATGCGCGCCGCGCGTGACGTGAAAAAGATGCCACTGGGCGCATCAATTTGCAGTTGGGCCAGTGTTTGCAGTGATGCTGTGTCAATGACGCTGACGCGGTTGTCGTCGCGCGAGCTGATCCACACGGCCTCGCCGCGCGGTGTGAATTCCATGTGCAGCACGGCCTTGCCCGGGGTCAGCGTGGCAACGATCTTTTGCGTCGGCGTGTCGATGACTTGCACCCGGTCGTAGTCGGGCACCGCGAAATTGACCCAGATCTGGCGCCCATCGGGCCGCGCGATCACGAACACCGGTTGCCCCGCCACCGGGATACGCCCCACCTCCTGCCAGCTCTGCGTGTCCACCACCAGCACCTCGTGGCGGCCAATCGCCGGCAAGTAGGCGTAGCGACCGGCAACGGCCCAGCCGCGCAAATGCGGCATCTTGTAGACCGGCAAGGGCTCCTGCCCGCGGCCATAGCCGTCCAGGATGCGGCGCACGCGCGGCTCCGGCTCCCACAGGTCGACCAAGGCCAGGCCGTCCTCACCAAACAGACCGGCGATGTAGTGGCGGCCGTTGGGCGTGACCAGCGCGTCGTACGGCGATTTGCCGATGTTCTGGAGCTTGGTCAGCTTGGGGCTGCGCACGTCGGACAGGTCGGCAATCCAGATTGCGTTGGCATCGAACAGGCAGTAGGCAAAGCGCCGTCCCGGCAGGTCGACCAGGCCGACGACGCGCGACAGCTTGCCCGGCGCGTATTCGGCCGGCAGGTCGGCCACCAGCTCCAGCGTCTGGGCGTCAAACACCTTGACGCCGCCGGGCGTGTAGTTCTGCGCCGCGACCAGCGTGCCGTCGGCGCTGATGGCGCCGCCAATGGAATTGCCGGCCTGCATGATGCGTGCAACCAACTTGCGCTGCAATACATCGACCTTGGACAGCGCGCCATCGCGCCCAAACACATAGGCGAAGCGGGCATCGCGCGAGAACACCACCGAGGCGTGAGACAAATCGCCCAGGCCGGTGACTTCGGCCACCAGCTCGCGCCGCGAAGTGTTGATGATGGCCAGCGTGCCGCGCGCGCGCTCCACGACTACACCCAGGTCGCCACTGCCCTCCAGGGCCGGGGCGGACCAGCTGGCGCAGCCGCTCTGCAGCAGGGGAAGGGCGGCCAACGCCGCCAGCAGGCTTCTTCGGTTCATTGCATTGGGGGTCATACCGTTCATACCGTTCATTTCCGTGCTTCCTGCGGGAACCCCGCCAATAGCCGTTGCGCGATCCAGGTGGCTTCCGCCTCGCTGAGCATGGCTTTCCAGGGTGGCATGGGCGTACCCGGACGCCCGCCGTAAATGGTGGCTGCCAGCGACTCCACCGGCTTGTCGGCCAGGGCCGCCGGCGTCAGCGCGGGGCCCAGGCCGCCGGTCAGGTGCATGCCGTGGCAGGAACCGCAGTCCTGGCGCACCATGCGGATCAGCGTCTGCTCGCGCGTGGGCGCCTGCTGGGCTGCGACCGGTGTCGCCAGGAGGACGGTTGCAAGGCACAACAGCCGCAGGCCAGCCTTGATCGGGGAGGAGTTGTCACGCAACATGTGCCTATCATTGCTTGACTTAAGTCATTTGTCCTTAGACTAAATTAAGGACAGACCGCGTGGGGCCGGGCCCAATATGCCAAGCCGACCCTAGGACGAAAACCATGAGAAATTTCGACGATTGCGCACCAATCCCCCAGCAGACAAGCTACAAGGCCATTCCCCCTGCACTCGTGACGTTAATGGGAGCGGGACCGGGCGACCCCGAGTTGTTGACCGTCAAGGCGCTACGGGCCCTGCAATCCGCCGAGCTGCTGCTGCACGACCACCTGGTCAGTGATGCCATCCTGGAGCTGGCCCCGGCCCAGGCCGAGCGCATCTATGTCGGCAAGGAATCCTCACGCCACACCATGCCGCAGGAAGAGATTGGCGCGCTGATGGTGCGCCTGGCCCGCCAGGGCCGCCGGGTGTTGCGCATCAAGGGCGGCGACGGCTATATTTTTGGCCGTGGCGGCGAAGAGGCACAGGTGCTGGCCGCCGCAGGCATCCCATTCACGGTGATTCCGGGAATCACCGCGGCCCAGGGCGCGGCGGCTGCTTGCGGCATTCCGCTGACCCACCGCGACCACGCGCGCACCCTTGTGCTGACCACCGGGCATTTGCAGGAAAACCGCCAGGTCGATCTGGACTGGCAGGCACTGGCGCGGCCGCAACAGACTGTTGTGATCTACATGGGCCTGGGCACGCTGCCCATCATTTGCGAGCAATTGATCGCCCACGGACTCCCCGCCAGCACACCGGCGGCACTGATCGAACGGGCCACGCTGCCGGAGCAGCGTTGCATCACCGGCACCTTGCGCGATTTGCCGGCGGTCGCCCGATCCGCTGAACTCAAGCCCCCCACACTGATCGTGATCGGAGAGGTCGTAAACTTGCATGCTGCTTTGGCAACCGCACAGGTTTTCGTTCCAAGCTCCACCGATCCATGACCACCGCCCCAGATAACCCGCTCCAGGTCCACTCCAACGACGTCAGCACTGGCCGTTTCGCGCCCCATGGCGAGTTCCGCATATGGACCGAGGGCGACATCCTGTACTACGACGCCACCGGCCCCTTCAACCTGGAAGCCCTGCACGCACTGGCGGCAGCCCGCGTCAAGATCGTGCAACAGTGGAAGCCGGGGCGCCGTATCGCGGCCCTGGTGCACTGGCACAAGAGCGCATTGATGTCCCCCGAGGCCTTTGCCGCCTATGGCCAAGGCCTTGAGCGCTTCCACGAAAGTGTCAACCTGCCAGTCGCGCTGGCTTGGGTGGCCTCACCGGACGTGGAAGGCATGCAGCTGATGATCAACAAGTTTGAAGAATTGTTCGCCCGACGCAAGACCAATTTCCGCCTGTTCGACGATCTGGACGCGGCACGCGCCTGGGTCAACCAGTGTCTGGACACGGTGAACGGCGAACCGCCGTCAACCTGAATGCACTACTACTTTTATAGCAGCTTACATAGATCCGACGAGGGCTAGCGCCCTATTTGACTTGCAAGAACTGCCGCACCCCCTGCCCTGCGCGCCGCCCACTGGCAAAGCAGGCCTGTAGCAGATAGCCGCCGGTTGGGGCCTCCCAGTCCAGCATCTCCCCGGCGCAAAACACACCGGGCAGAGACTCCAGCATCAAGTCTGGCGTCATCGCCTCGAACAGCACGCCACCGGCCGTGCTGATGGCCTCGTCGATGGGGCGCGTGGCGGTCAGCGTGATGGGCAAAGCCTTGATGGCGGCGGCGAGCTGCACGGGGTCGGCCATCACCTCCTTCGACAGGCATTCGTACAGCATGCCGGCCTTGATGCCGTCGATGTGAAGGCGGCTTTTCAGGTGGCTGGACAGCGAGCGCGTGCCGCGCGGGTGCTGCACCTCGGTCAGCACGCGCTCAGGCGGCATGTCCGGCAGCAGGTCCAGATGGAAGGTGGCGCTGCCGGTGCGGATGATGTCGTCGCGCAGCAGGCTGGACGCGGCGTAGACCAGGCTGCCTTCCACGCCCGTGGCCGTGGCCACAAATTCGCCCTTGCGCTCAAACTGCACGCCCTGCGACGTCGTCACGGCGATGGCCACCGACTTGAAGGGTTGTCCCGCGAAACGGCTGGCAAAGTGTTCGGTCCAACCGCCCTTGACGTCAAAGCCGCAATTGGACGGCAGCAGCGGCGCCACGGCCACGCCACGCGCGGTGAGCAGTGGCACCCAGGCGCCATTGGAACCCAAACGAGCCCAGCTGCCGCCACCCAGTGCCAGCACCATGGCACCGGCCCGCACCTGCAGCGGGCCTTGTGGCGTGTCAAAGCACAGAGTGGAGGCGTTGCCCTCCGCCCAGCCGGTCCAGCGGTGGCGCATGTGGAATTGCACACCCGGACCTTGGACGGGATGGCGCAGCCGCTGCAACCAGGCCCGCAGCAGGGGAGCAGCCTTCATGTCCTTGGGAAAGACCCGGCCCGATGAGCCGACAAAGGTCTCGATACCCAGGCTCAGGGCCCAAGCGCGCACTGCCTCTGGATCAAAGTCCTTCAGCAGGTCTTCAATGGCGGCACGGCGTGCGCCGTAGCGCCCGGCGAACGTGTCGGCGCCCTCGGAATGCGTGAGGTTGAGCCCGCCCTTGCCGGCCAGCAGGAACTTGCGGCCAATCGAGGGCATGGCGTCAAACAGATGCACGGCCAAGCCGGCATCGCTGAGTACCTGGGCCGCCATCAGGCCGGCGGGACCACCGCCAATGATGGCGATGGGAACAGTGATGGGCGCGGTGGCAGGAACGGTCAAAGGGTTTTCAGGATTCATGGGGCGGAGAGTTCAATCAAGGTGCCATCAGGGGTCAGGAAGGCGGCACGTACGGTTTGCCCGGGTTGGGCCAGCGCCACCGCGTTGCGGTAGCCCAGCAGCTGTTCGCACAGCTCGGGATGAAGGTGGGGTTGGCGGGTCGATTTATAGTCCAGCACCCACCATTGTCCCCCGTCTGGCGTGGCTGCCCGGCGGCGCACCAGGCGGTCGATGCGCAGCATGCGTCCGCGCTGCACCACGGCCACCTCGTTGCCCTGCCAATCCAGCTCGGCGCCGTCCCAGGCCCAGGCGCCCTCGCCTTGCACAATGGCCAGCGCCATGGCATGGGCCTGTGCAATCTGCGCGGGATCCAGCACAAACTCCCGGGCTATCGCGTCTTGCTGTGCGTCGGAGACCAGCCGCACCGACGGGTCCGCCTGGGCCGCCGGTTGGTAGCGCTCCAGCAGGCGGTGCATGGCCTGCCCGATGCGCGAGTCCAGCGTGTCGCCGTCTTCCCCGTCCGTGGCTGTCGGACTGGAGATTGCTATATTTTCAATAGCTGCTTGTGCATATTCCACGAGGGCTAGCGGCATATTTGGCAAACACAAAAGGGTGAAGTCGCCATCCGCAAGGCTTTCCGACGGTTCACCCCCATTCGCCAACGCCTGCCACGGCGCATCCTCTGCGTGGTCCTGCAGGCGCTGCCACCAGCTACCCTGGTTGGTGATATGGGGCTGCAGGCTGGACACCACCAGCGTGCGCTGGGTGCGGGTCAGCGCCACATACAGGGCGTTGAGTTCTTCGCGCCGGCGCGCCGCCTGCTCCACCGCCAGGGCGTCGGCCACGCAAGCCGGGGGTTTGGATTCGCTGGCCAGAAACACAAAACGCTGCGGGTGCATGGCCTCGCCCGGCCAGTCGACCAGCACGCCCATGGTCTGGGCCTTGATGGACTCGCCATCGGTGTCCAGCAGCAGGACCAGTGGGGCCTCCAGGCCCTTGGCACCATGGACGGTCAGCAGGCGCACAGCCAGGGTCTCGGCCCGCACCGGTGCCCGGATGCCCCCGGCGCGCAGCGCGCGCACCAGCGCGTAGGCCGTGCTGTAGCGCCCGCCATCCACTTGCAAGGCCGCCGCAAGCAGCGCACGCAGATTGGCCAACACGCCATCGCGCTGGCTGGCGGGGCTGGCTGCGGCATAGCGGGCCAGCACGTCGCCGTCGTGAAAGATGGCGCTGAGTGCATCATGGGGCGGCAAGGCATCCACCCAGCCTTTCCACAGGGTCAACCGGGCACCCAGAGGGACCAACGCAGGGGGCAAATCGCCGGCCTGCTGCAGGACCTGCAGCCACGGCACTTTGGCTGGCCGTGCAGGCGCATCGCCTGCTTGCGCGTCAGCCACGGGGCCGGCTTCCGCAGCTTCCAGAGTCCGCTTGCGCAGCACCAGGTGGACCAGGTCGTCATCGTCCACCCCAAACAGCGGCGACTTCAGCGCCCGGGCCAGCGACAGATCGTGTGCCGGTGACACCAGCACATCCAGCAGCGCCACCAGGTCCTGCACTTCGGGCATATCGGCCAGCTCGTTCTTTTCGGGTTGCTGGGCCGGGATGCGCAGCCGGGCCAGCTCGGCCTGCATCAGTCCCAGGCGCTCGCGTTTGCGGGCCAACACCATGACATCGCCTGGCTGGTATGCACCGGTCTGCAGTTGCTGGGCCAGCCAATCGGCGGCCTGGCGACATTCCAGCACCTTGCGGGTTTCTTCGGCGATCACACGGGGCATGGTCAGCGAATCCCGCCACACGGCTGCTTGTGCATCGGCGTCGTCTGCGGCAGCATCCCGGGCGATGCGCGGCAGCCTCAGAACAGCGCCCTGTGCAGCCGACTCGGTACTGTGGGGCCGGAACCCTTCAAACTCGCCCGCGTCCTGGGCCTGCCCCATGACCGTGTTGACCAAGCCCATGATGGCGGGAGCATTGCGCCGGGTGTGGTCGCAGCTCAGCAGGTCGCCGCCCAGGCCGTCGGCCACGAAGCGCTGTGCAGCCTTGAACACCTGCGGCTCGGCCCGGCGGAAGCGGTAAATGCTTTGCTTGGGGTCGCCCACCAGAAACACACTGGGCGCCTTGCCGGCGCCGGCGTAGCTGGACAACCAGGCGCTCAGGGCCTGCCACTGCAAGGGGTTGGTGTCCTGAAACTCATCGATCATCAGGTGGCGCACGCGGGCGTCCAGCCGCTCCTGCACCCAGCCGCTAAGAACCGGATCGGCCATCAGCGCCAGCGCAGCGCGCTCCAGATCGCCCATGTCGATCCAGCCGCGCTCGCGTTTGAGCTGGGCGTACTCCACGACCAGCAATCGGGTCAACCTGGCCAGGCGCTGCTGGTGTAGCCAAGCCTCGTGTTGCGCCTGCGCTGTTGCGATCTCGATCAGGCAGTCCTGCGCCAAGCGCACGGTCTCAATGCCGGCCAGCTTGTCACTGAGCTTGCGCGGTGTGCCCTTTTGCGTGAGCAGGGCGTCCTGCGCACCGGCCATGTCGCCGGCGGTGACGGACCGCTCCAGCGCAGTGGCCGCCTCCAGGCAGGTCTTGAGCGTAGAGGCGCCCAGCAGCCGGGCGGCATCCAGCAACAGGCTACGTACCCGTCCACTGTCCAGCAAGGCGACAGGTGTGGGCACACCGGCAAAGTCAGGGTACTGCGCGGCAAAATGCTGCACGGATGCGTCGACCACGCCATTCGCATCGGCCAGCGCAAATTCCACGCGTTTGGACAGGGCCGACTCCAGCGCCTTTTGCGTCTGGTGGCGGCCATGGGTGGCCACTGAGTCCCCATAGTCTTGCCGGGCCGGTGCATCAGCGGCCACACGGCTCTGAAAGCGCGGCCAGACCAGGGCCACAGCCTGGGCGTCGTTCTCCAGTAGCTCGTACTGCGTGGGCAGGCCCAGGTCGGTCAGCGCTTGCAGCGGCGCGCTGCGCAACAGGGCGGCAAACCAACTGTGGAAGGTGCGGATCTGCACCGGCCGCCCGGCCTGCAACAGCGCTGAGTGCAAACCACGCAGGGTTTGCAGCTGCGCGACGGTGGGCTCCTGGGTGAAGCCACGGGCCAGCAGCTCCTGGCGCAGGGCCGCATCGTCCTGCGCGGCAAACTGCAGCAGCCATTCCTGCAGGCGCAGACGCATTTCGCCCGCGGCCTTTTTGGTAAAGGTAATGGCCAGAATCTCGTGTGGCGCGCTGCCGTCCAGCAGCGCCCGCACCATGCGCGACACCAGCATCCAGGTCTTGCCCGCACCGGCACAGGCCTCTACCGCCACGCTGCGGCGGGGGTCGCAGGCGATGGCGTAAAAGCGGGTGCGCTCGATGGTGCTGCCGTTGTGCTCGAAGGCGGATAGGAGCCTGGGCGACAAAGCGCTCTGCTCCGTGTCCCCCGCCCGCTGCGCGGGCTCCTCCTTTACCTGCGCAGACCGCTCTGTCGCCCAGGCTCCTGGCATGGGTTGCGCTGGATCATGGGGTGCGGTCATTGCGTGAGTGTCCAGAAGTCTTTGCGGCACAGGCCACGGGCGTTGCAAAAGTCGCAGGTGGAGCCTTCACCCAGCGCGGGCAAGGCTGCGCCTTTGGCAATGCGCGCCATGTCCTGCAGGATGCCGTCGATCAAGGCGTCCCGGGCCTCCACCACGTCGGTTTGTGGATAGGCTTTGGTGCCATCGCGTTCCCCAACATTGATGTAGGCGCCCTGCAATAGGTCGTCGGGCAGCAAGGCGGCGTAGAAGGCCATCTGGGTGTCCTCCAGCGGTTGTTTGACCCGTGAAGCGGTCTTGGCGCTGGCCTCGGTCTTGTAGTCCAGCACCAGGTGCGTACCGTCCCGGAGGCGGTCGATGCGGTCGATGCGGCCTACGAGCTTGACCGAGCCCAGCCCTTGGCTCTTTGCGGTCTCCGCACTGACAAACACCGCACCCGCCGCTTCGTGACCCGCAAGCCAGCGCAGATAGCCGTCCCGCACCGTCGGCCATGCTGCGGCAAACGGCAAGAATTCGCCTTCCCCCAGACCCATGGCCTGGGTAGTCAGGATGCTAGCGTCGTCGAGCAAAGCCCGTCTGTCCGCGGTGTCGGGTTGGGCCTGCGCTGCCCAGTCCTCATGGAAGCGTTTCAATACCTCGTGCAGCCACACGCCAAAGTCGCGCTTGTCGACCGCCGCCTCCAGTTCATCCACGGACTGCAAGCCGAGCTGGCGCATCGCAAAAAAACGGTAGGGGCAATTGCGCAAATCCTCGTAGGCGCTGGCAGACAAGTGGCCCAGCGGCAGTAAGGTCCCCACCGGTTGTGGCGGTTGCACAGGTTTGGGCGCAAGCCATCTCCCGACCCGCGGGTCCTGGGCCAGAGGTGGATTGCCCCAGGCCAACTGAACTTGCTGCACCAGGGTGCTGGGCAGCAGGGTTTCGCCCGCGTCATCACTACACCGCCACAGCACATCGCAAAATGGTGTGCGCAGGGCTTGGTGCCAGGCCGCGGCGGCCACCGCCTGCAGAGCCTCCCGTGACGGCAACCCCAGGGCGGCGCGCTGCGCGGCGGTCCAGCCGCCGGGGGGCTCGGGCGACGGGTTCAAGCGCACCTCATCGCAGCCCGCCAGCACTACGGCCGCAAAGGGGCGGGCCAGCATCTGGCTCATGGGCAGGATGACCAGTTGCTCATGCTGCGGGTATGGCGGCGAAAAACTGGCGCCTTCCATCGCCTGGTTCACCCAGGCGGTGAACTCGGCCAAATCCAGGCGCCGCCCCGCCCATAAAGCGTCTTCCAGCAAACGTTCCCATGCGTGCAGTGCGGGCTGGGTCAGCCGCAAGGCCGCCAGGACCTTGGCTCCGGCGCCGTCGAGTTGCAGGGCGTCCCAGTTCCCGCTACCCTGCAGCGCCACGCGCAAGGCCTGCAGCCAGCCCGCCAGCGTGCGCGTGCCCTGCAGCCCCTCCAGCACCGCGCTTGCAGCCGCATGGACCTGCAAACCGGTCGCAGACTTCTGGACCGCAGTCCCTGTACCAGCGCTGCGCCAGCTGCTGCTTTGGTCGCGCCGGATGGCAGCTTCCAGCTCCATCACCACCGTGCTGAAAACCGGCGCGCCTTTCAGCCAGGCCAGTACAGCGTCCGACGAGGCATTCCAGACCGCGGCCTTCAGCAAGGCCATGACCTGGGCCGCTGCATGGCTGGTGGACAGTTTCCAGCCATTTTCATCACGGATCTGAACCCCGGCGCTCTCCAGCATCGACCTGACACGGCGCGTCAGTGCGCGGTCCGTGGACACCAGGGCCAAAGGGAAACGCCCGGCGGCGATGTGGGCAATGGCGCAGGCAGCCGTGCGTTGCGCCTCGTCTTCGGCATCATGGCAGGCATGCCATGCAATCGCACTGGCGCCGCCCCCTGGGGCCTGACCATCGGGACCGGCCAGGCTCAGGCAGACCAGGCGTTCACCCCAAAACTGTTGCAGCGCGGCCACCATGGGGTCGACCGCAAAGCCTTGCACCAGCAGCAGACAGTCCACCCCCGAGCGAACGCCTGCATCAAACAGTAGGTCGCTGGCATAGGCCGACTGGCCCGCCCACTCCACCGCGATGCGCGCCACAGCCGCTTCCAGCGCCAACGCGGGGTTTTCCATCCCGACCACCGCCGCGCGCCGGGCCTCTGCAACCCAATGGCCACGGTCACCGGGCGCGCTGGCGGCCGCCAACGGGGCCAACTGGTGCGCGGCCTGCACCAGCAGACCCGCCAGGCTGTCCTGGTGGGCGCCCATTCCCGCCGCACGCAGCAGTGCCGTTGCGGTCAGCATATCCAACGCCATGTCGAACGCAACATCCGTCGCGCCCGGCGGCGGCCAGCCCATGCGGGTGCTCCAGTTCTGGGTGGTTTCAAACTGCGGGGAAAAACCATCGGGAAAGCACGCTGCCCATAGCCGGGACGCCAGCGGTAGCAACTGGGCATAGGGCAGCACCACCAGGGTGCGCGCGGGATGCGCCTGGCACTGCCGCATTCCGACACGGATAGCCGCCAGAAGGCCGGTTTCAGGGTGTGTCCACGCCTGCACCGACGGATGGGCGCTCGACAGCTCGGTAGCCTGCGGGGTGGGCAAATCGATTTTTACTATGCTGGTCATAGCAGTCGGATACCCGGGAAGATCTTGGTTTCTGTCACAATGGCCGCCACTTTAGATGGTTTGCAAACTCCAAAAGGAATCCCCATGGCCAGCGCCCTGATCAAACATGTAACCGACGCCACTTTTGAAGCGGATGTGCTGAAGTCTGCACAGCCGATTCTGGTGGACTATTGGGCCGAATGGTGCGGTCCTTGCAAAATGATTGCACCGATTCTGGACGAAGTCTCCACGGCGTACGAAGGCAAGCTCAACATCGCGAAGATGAATGTCGACGAAAACCGCGAAATTCCGGCGAAATTTGGCATTCGTGGCATCCCTACCCTGATGCTGTTCAAGGACGGTCAATTGGCCGCCACCAAGGTCGGCGCATTGAGCAAAGCCCAGTTGATTGCCTTTATTGACCAGCAACTCGCCTGATTTCGGCCTCGCGACCGCGACACAGCTTCGCGGTCGCTTTTTTTCCTGTCATAATTCAAACCGTTTACCAGCAACCCACAAGGGCTGGTCCCGCTTCCCGGGCTAAGAACACTGAGGCCAAGTGACAGGTCTTGCCTCACCCCCCTCCCCCTGAATTTCATCTCTTTACTCCGAACTTTCGGTCAACTCCCCCAACGGGACCATCTCCATGCATTTAAACGAACTCAAGGCACTGCACGTATCGGAAGTCCTCAAACAGGCTGAAGAGCTGGAGATCGAAAACACCGGTCGCATGCGCAAGCAGGAGCTGATGTTCGCCATCATCAAGAAGCGTGCCCGTACCGGTGAACAGATCATTGCCGATGGCGTGCTGGAAATTTTGCCTGATGGATTCGGTTTCCTGCGCAGCCCCGATACCAGCTACACGGCCAGCACCGACGACATCTACATCAGCCCCAGCCAGGTGCGCCGCTTCAACCTGCACACCGGCGACATGATCGAAGGTGAAGTACGCACACCCAAGGACGGCGAGCGCTACTTTGCACTGAACAAGCTGGACAAGGTCAACGGTGGCGGCCCGGAAGAGAACAAGCACAAAGTGATGTTCGAAAACTTGACGCCGCTGTTCCCCAAGGTTCAGATGAAGCTGGAGCAGGACATCAAGGGTGAAGAAAACATCACCGGTCGCGTTATCGACATCATCGCGCCGATTGGCAAAGGCCAGCGCGCCCTGATCGTGGCGCAGCCCAAGAGCGGCAAGACGGTGATGATGCAGCACATTGCGCACGCCATTTCAGCCAACTACCCCGAGAGCTATTTGATGGTGCTGCTGATCGACGAGCGCCCGGAAGAAGTGACCGAGATGCAGCGTACCGTCAAGGGCGAGGTGATTGCCTCCACCTTCGACGAACCCGCCGCCCGGCACGTGCACGTCGCCGAAATGGTGATCGAGCGCGCCAAACGCTTGGTCGAGCTGAAAAAAGACGTGGTGATTTTGCTGGACTCCATCACCCGTCTGGCCCGTGCCTACAACAACGTGGTGCCCTCCAGCGGCAAGGTGCTGACCGGCGGTGTGGACTCCAACGCGCTGCAGCGCCCCAAGCGCTTCCTGGGCGCCGCCCGCAACGTGGAAGAGGGAGGCTCACTGACCATCATCGCCACGGCGCTGGTCGACACCGGCAGCCGAATGGACGAAGTGATCTTTGAAGAGTTCAAGGGCACCGGTAACAGCGAAATCCACCTGGACCGCCGCCTGTACGAAAAGCGCGTGTTCCCGTCCATCCAGCTCAACCGCAGCGGCACGCGCCGCGAGGAATTGCTGTTGCAACCCGAGATTCTGCAAAAGACCCGCATCCTGCGCCAGTTCCTCTACAACATGGATGAAGTGGAAGCCATGGAGATGGTGCTCAAGCAAATGCGCGCCACCAAAACGAACAGCGAGTTCTTCGACATGATGCGTCGGGGCGGCTAGGCTATAATCTTGGGTTTACGCGAAAAGTACGCTGGATTGGCCAGCGCGGCTATTGCTACTGATGGAGAAGAGTATGAAAGAAGGCATTCACCCCAA
>CAINUX010000023.1 GCA_903853895.1 uncultured beta proteobacterium
CAGACCATCACAGGCATTTGGCGTGTGATTTATCGGCAGGAAAACCCGGCGGCATCGACCTTCCAGCGCGTCTGTGTATGGCGTGTGGACTAAACTCCAGACAAATCAACCACTTACAGCGCATCGCTAGTGAAACACATTATAGGGGGCAATCCGGTTGCTCCGTTGCCCCAGGTCAAAACGCTAACCATCGATGAAGATGGTGCCGGCCAGCGGCTGGACAACTACCTGATGCGCCACCTCAAGGGCGTGCCCAAGACCCATGTCTACCGCATCATCCGCAGCGGCGAAGTGCGCGTCAACAAGGGGCGCTCCAGCGCCGAGACGCGTCTGAACGCCGGGGATGTGGTGCGCCTTCCGCCGGTGCGGGTGTCCGAGCGGGCGTCACAGAAGGCGCAGGCCATGGCCGAACAGGTTGCCAGCCCGGCGCCAGCCAAGGAATTTGCGGTTCTGTTTGAAGACGAATGTCTATTGGCGATCAACAAGCCGGCCGGGGTTGCCGTGCATGGTGGCTCGGGCGTCAGCTTCGGCGTGATCGAGCAGTTGCGCATGGCACGGCCCCAGGCCAAGTTTCTGGAACTGGTGCACCGGCTGGACCGCGAAACCAGCGGCATCCTGCTGGTGGCCAAGAAGCGCAGCGCGCTCAAAAACCTGCAGGACCAATTTCGTGAACGTGAAACTGGCAAAACTTACCTGGCCATGGTCATCGGTCAGTGGCCAGCCAACAAAAAGGTGCTTGATAAGCCACTGCACAAATATTTACTGCCCGACGGCGAGCGGCGCGTGAAGGTGGTCGCCAAAGATGACCCGGATGGCATGCCATCCTTGACATTGGTCAAGGTTCGGGCCGCTGGCGGTACCGCTACCGATGCCGTGGCGGACGCCGGGCATGCGGGGCGCGGCTATTCTTTGCTGGAGGTGACGATCAAAACCGGACGCACCCACCAGATTCGGGTGCACTTGGCGTCCGAAGGCCTACCGATCGCAGGGGACGACAAATATGGCGACTTTGACTGCAACAAGGCGCTGGCCCGTGCCAACAGCCAAACGCCGCTCAAGCGCATGTTCTTGCACGCCTGGCGGTTGCAGTGCAACCATCCGGCGACGGGGGTGCGCATGGAGTTGCAGGCGGACCTTCCCGGTGAATTGAGCCGCTTCCTGCTCCAGGTGCTGCCGTCCTCGGATTCCTCGGATTGAAGCCCGCTCCCGTATTTATCTGATTCATTATTTTTCGCACCATGCAAAAGTCGAAACCGTTAAGACCCACACGCCAGTTTGATCTGATTGCCTTCGATTGGGATGGCACCCTGTTTGACTCCACGGCCCTCATCACCCGCTGCATCCAGGCTGCGGTCGTGGATGTGGGCGGACGCCCGCCGAGCGACAAGGACGCGGCCTACGTCATCGGTTTGGGGCTGATGCAGGCGCTGGCGCATGCAGCGCCGGATGTGCCGCAGCACAAATATGCCGAGCTTGGCGCGCGCTACAAACACCACTATTCTGCGCACCAACATGACATCAGCCTGTTTGCCGGGATATTGCCCCTTCTGGCGGACTTGAAAGCCCGCAACCACGTACTCGCCGTGGCCACGGGCAAGAGCCGTCGCGGGCTGAATGACGCCCTTAAATCGGTCGAGTTGCAGGGTGTGTTCGATGGTTCGCGCACCGCGGACGAAACCGCTGGCAAGCCCCACCCCCTGATGCTGCAGGAGTTGATGCAGGAATTTGGCGTGGAGCCTAGCCGGGTATTGATGGTGGGCGACACCACGCACGATCTGCAAATGGCCTTGAATGCAGGCTGCCCCAGCGTGGGGGTGAGCTACGGTGCGCATGAGCCATCGGCGTTTACCGCACTCCACCCGCGCTTTGTCGCCCATTCAGTGGCCGAGTTGCACACATGGTTCTCCGCCCATGCCTGATACGGAGTGCGCAACGTGATGAACGCCGTACCGGCTGGGGGCATCCCCCTGTGCAATTCCGCCGCCCTGCTGGACAGTGGCGAGGCCGTCCCCTTTGACGTGGTGTACTGCGGGCGCAGCTCTCGCGGCTTTGCGATCCGGTTTGAAGGGCAGGTCTATGCCTACCTCAACCAGTGCGCGCACGTTCCCATGGAGATGGACTACCAGCCCAACCGTTTTTTTGACAGCACCGGCCAATACCTGATGTGCGCCACCCATGGCGCCATGTACCGTCCGCAGACGGGGATGTGCAGTGGTGGCCCCTGTCGCGGCGGATTGATAAAGATTGCGCTGACGGAGTCGGATGGCGTTGTCCACTGGCATACTGCCCATAACCTGCAACCCTTGGAATTCTGAAATGACTGGCCCCAATACCCCCGGCAATCCCGAAGCTTCGCAAAATTCAACCGAAGCCCGGGTAGAACAAGCAGATTCCGCTATCAGTCGTGAAGCAAAAACGCCCCTGAGCGGTGCTGGAGTTGCGCCCGGATGGGAGCGCTCCACTCTCGAGCAACTGGCCATGGCCACGATCACCGAACAGCGCCAGGCACGGCGCTGGCGCAATGCGATTCGCATTGCCTGGCTGGCTTTCTTTGTGGCACTGGTGTGGATGGGCATGGATCGCGGTGGAGGCACCGCCGATACGTCAACGCCCCACACCGCGCTGGTCAAGATACAGGGCGAAATCGCGTCGGGCGCGGAAGCCAGCGCCGAGTTGATCGTCGCCGCGATGCGCAGCGCCTTTGAAGACAAGGGCGCGTTGGCCGTGGTTCTGCTGATCAATTCGCCCGGCGGTAGCCCGGTACAGGCCGGCATCATCAATGACGAAATTCTTCGGTTGAAGACCCTGCACAACAAGCCGGTGTATGCCGTGGTGGAAGAAACCTGTGCGTCAGCCGCCTATTACATAGCCGCAGGCACTGACAAGATATTTGTCGACAAGGCCAGCGTGGTAGGCAGCATTGGCGTCCTGATGGACGGCTTTGGTTTTACTGGTTTGATGGACAAGCTCGGTGTGGAGCGTCGATTGATGACGGCGGGGGCCAACAAGGGATTTTTGGACCCCTTCAGCCCCCAGTCTGAAAAGCAGCGCGAATTCGCCCAAGCCATGTTGGACCAGATTCACCTGCAATTCATCAGTGTGGTGAAGGCGGGCCGCGGTAGCCGGTTGAAAGAAACACCAGAGATGTTCAGCGGTCTTTTCTGGACCGGCCAGCAGGCCATAGAAATGGGCTTGGCCGATCAATTGGGCAACCTGGACTTCGTGGCACGCGAAGTGGTGAAGGCGGAAGAACTGATTGACTACACCCGCAAGGAAAACGTGGCCGAACGCCTGGTTAAGCGCTTTGGTGCATCCATTGGCGAAGGCAGTGTGCGGGCACTGCGGGTCGTGCCCGGCTTACGCTAGCTAGTCAGTTGACCGGCCGGTCTGTCACTTGTTCTGCCCCAGAGCTATTCAATACCGTCATAACAAAGAGTCGCAAATCCGTATTGCATGGGGCTGGCAGCGTGGCGCTGCA
Organism: uncultured beta proteobacterium; assembly: GCA_903853895.1. Classification (GTDB taxonomy): domain Bacteria; phylum Pseudomonadota; class Gammaproteobacteria; order Burkholderiales; family Burkholderiaceae_C; genus Allorhodoferax. Next base: position 3,479 of record CAINUX010000023.1, read on the forward strand.
CATGCTGCCTTCGTACGAGCGGGCAGCCGCTGGCATCGGCTGGGTGCCGCAGGAGCGCAATATCTTCAAGTCGTTGACGGTGGACGAAAACCTGACCGCCGTGGCACACCCGGCGCGGGTGTATGAACTGTTCCCCCGGCTGGCCGAGCGCAAGAGCAATCTGGGTACCCAACTGTCGGGCGGCGAACAGCAGATGCTGGCGCTGGGCCGCGCCCTGGTGATAAAACCCACGCTGTTGCTGCTGGACGAACCCTGCGAGGGCCTGGCCCCCATCATCGTGCAGGAGCTGCTGCGCGCCATCCGCCGCATCACCCGCGACGAGGGCCTGTCGGCCATCATCGTGGAACAACACCCGCAGGCCATTCTGGCGATCTCGGACACCGCCGCCGTGTTCGACCGCGGCACCGTGGTCTACAGTGGCACCGCGCGCAGCCTGCAGGAGCAGCCGGCGCTGCTGGACAAACTGCTGGGCGTGGCGCGTTAGCGTCAGTTCACTTTGAGGCATTACTCCTGAATTGATAGCGATATACGCATATTTAACGAGGGCTAGTGGCCTATTTCATCAATAGTCTCGCCATGGAGAATCCGGTATGCAACTCGACACCCTGGGACTGATCGGCTACGGAGAGGTCGGCAAGACTTTTGCCAACGGATTGAAAAACCAGGTTGGCCGCGTGCAGGTCTGGGACCTCAAGCTCGACCCGGTCAACGCGCCACCCTTGGTGCGTTCGCAAGAGCAGGCGCATGCGGACCGGGCCGGTGTGCAGACGTGTGCATCCCTGCAAGCCTTGTGTGAGACATCGGACTTCATCATCTCGGCGGTGACGGCCTCCAGCACGCTGGTGGTGGCGCGAGACGCGGCCCCTTACCTGCGACCCGGGGCCATTTTTCTTGACCTCAACTCGGCGTCACCCGGTACCAAGCAGCAGGCCGCCGCGCTGATCGATGCAGCGGGTGGCCACTACGTCGAAGCGGGTGTCATGACCTCGGTACCGCCCTATGGCATTCGCGTGCCCATGTTCCTGGGTGGTGCCATGGCAACTGCCCTGGCGGAACGGCTGCGCGCCTGGGGCATGGACGTCAAGGCCGTGTCGGCCGATATCGGTGTGGCGTCAGCCATCAAGATGTGCCGCAGCGTCATGATCAAGGGGCTGGAGGCGCTGGTCATCGAGAGCTACACCACGGCCCGCCAGTACGGCGTCGAGGGCCACATGATCCCCACGCTGGCCGAGACCTTTCCGTCCATCGACTGGCAGCAGACGGGCGCCTATTTTTTCAGCCGTGTGGCCCAGCATGGCCAGCGCCGCGCCGAGGAAATGCGCGAGGCCGCCAACACCGTGCGTGAAGCCGGCTTTGAGCCCCTCATGGCCGCTGCCATTGCCGAAAAGCACCAATGGGTTTCGCAGTGCAGCCAGGCTGGCGTTTTTGCCGATGTGCCCAAAGGGGCGATCTGGCAAGACTATGCAGACCGCCTACTGAAAGCGCGCTAAAGCAGGGCTCGCAGATCCCGTGCCGCTTCAAACAGCAGCGGCAGCAAATCCCGTTCCATGGTCAAAGGGGAAAGCCGGCTTTGCGATGCAACCACATTCAGCGCCGCTACGGTTACACCACTCGCGTTGCGCAGCGGCACCGCCAGCGCATGCACGCCCAGTTCGTGCTCTTCGCTGGACAGGCAAAAATCTTCTTTGCGAACTTTGTCAATCAAGGCCCGAAACAGCTTGGGGTCCGTTGTGGTTCGCGGCGTCATGCGTGCCAGGTTGCGCCCCTTCATCCAGGCGTTGAAAGCTACCCGGGTCTTGGCCGCCAGCAACACCCGTCCGGTGGACGTCGCATGCGACGGCAGGCGGGCGCCGGTGTGCAGGCCATAGGCGATGACGCGGCCAGAGCCGGTGGTAGTCGAATTGCGGTCATTGCCGCTACGCGCCACAATCACCACCTCGTCCGCGTCCAGCACTACGGCCGAGAACGACTCCTGTGCCTGCACCGCCAGCCGGTTCAGGGTAGGCTGAATCGCACGCGGCAGGCGGGCAGATGCCAGGTAGCTGCCAGAGAAACGCAGCACCTTGCTGGAGAGCCAAAAATGGCTGCCATCGGTCTCCAGATAGCCCAGGTGTGCCAGCGTCAACAGGTGGCGCCGGGCGGCAGCACGGGTGATGCCGGCACGCTCGGCAGCCAGTGTGGCGTTCAGGCGCTGGCGTTCGGTGTCGAAGCTCTCCAGCACCGCCATGCCCTTGGCCATGCCCTCGATGAAATCCGCTTTGGCAATGGTCATCAAACAAACCTCATTTGTCGCGCGACTAACGCACATTGAGTGCAATCATCGCACAAATGATGAAATGAGAACTGTCGGAAGACGGTAGCTCAGCCTAAGCTTGAACCAACTTCAGTGCGCACTTAACAGGAGCAACCATGCCTACCAAAATCCGGACCCAAGTGGCCATCATTGGCGCCGGCCCATCGGGCCTTCTTCTCGGTCAACTGCTGCACAAGGCCGGCATTGACACCATCATCCTGGAGCGCCAGACCGGCGACTATGTGCTCACGCGCATCCGCGCCGGCATTCTGGAGCAGGTCTGCATCGACCTATTGGACGAGGCTGGAGTCGGTGAGCGCATGCACCGCGAGGGCCTGGTGCATGGCGGCTTTGAGATGCTGTTTGACGGCCAGCGTCACCGCATTGACATGAACAAGCTCACCGGTGGAAAAAACGTCATGGTGTACGGCCAGACTGAGCTGACCCATGACTTGATGGATGCCCGCACGGCGGCGGGTCTGCCCACGGTGTACGAGGCGCAGCATGTGGCCATCCATGACTTTGATACCAAGAACCCCCGCGTCACCTATGAGAAGGACGGCAAAGCGTTCCAGATCGAGTGCGATTTCATCGCCGGTTGCGACGGCTTCCACGGCGTCTGCCGTGCCAGCGCGCCGCGCAGCGCCATCAAGGAATTTGAGAAGGTCTACCCCTTTGGCTGGCTGGGCCTTCTGTCGGACACACCGCCGGTGCACGACGAACTCATCTACGTCAACAGCCCGCGCGGCTTTGCGCTGTGCTCGCAGCGCAGCAAGACGCGCAGCCGCTACTACCTGCAGGTGCCGCTGACGGACAGGGTCGAAGAATGGACCGACGCCGCCTTCTGGCAGGAGCTGAAACTGCGCCTGGACCAGGAGGGCCGCGACAAACTCATCACCGGGCCTTCGATTGAAAAGAGCATTGCGCCACTGCGCAGCTTCATCACCGAGCCGATGCGTTTTGGCCGCATGTTCCTGGCGGGCGATGCCGGCCACATCGTGCCGCCCACCGGTGCCAAGGGACTGAACCTGGCGGCCACCGATGTCAAGTATTTGTCCAACGGCATCATCGAGTTCTACCAGGAACAGAGTGAGGCCGGCATCGACAGCTATTCCGAGAAATGCCTCAAGCGCATCTGGAAGGGCGAGCGTTTTTCGTGGTGGTTCACGCAGCTGATGCACCGCTTTCCCGACGACGGCGCCATCGTTGCAAAATTCCAGCAAGCCGAGCTGGACTATTTGATTAACAGCGAGGCCGGCTCGCGCACCATTGCCGAAAATTATGTCGGCTTGCCGCTGGATTTTGGCCATTGAGCGCACGCTGTCAGAATCCGGCTATTCAACAGGAGAGCTTCCATGGAACCCAGCAGTATCCGCATCATCCGCGATGAACACTCGACCCTGGCCGCCATGTTGCGCTCCATGGGCATGATGGTGGACCGCGGCCCGGGCAAGGACCCAGAGAGCTTCTTCGATGTACTGGGCGCCATGCTGTTCTACATTGACGAGTTTCCCGAACGCCTGCACCACCCCAAGGAATCCGAGTTACTGTTTCCTCGGGTCGCCGCCCTGGTGCCCGAGACCCGGGAGCTGATTGCCAAACTGGAAAAAGACCATGACAAGGGCGAGTCCTCTGTGCGTGAACTGCAGCACCTGCTGATGGCCTGGGAGCTGATTGGTGAGGCGCGCCGCGTTGCCTTTGAAACGGCGGCCAAACGCTACCTGGCTTTCTACCTGGAGCACATGCGGCTGGAAGAGACCGTCATCCTGCCCGCCGCGCTGAAGGTTCTGGGCGCAGCAGATTGGGTCGAACTGGACGCCGCGTTCGAAACCAATTGCGATCCGCTCACCGGCCAATACCCGCGTGACCCGGCCTACGATCGGCTGTTCACCCGCATCGTAAACCGGGCGCCGGCTCCCATTGGGCTGGGTGAGGACGTCTAGTTTGCCGCTATAGCACGCCATTCACTGATGCCCCCCGCAACCGACAACCCGCCCAACTTCAGGCGCTACGACGAACCCGGCCACCTGATCCGCCGCGCACAGCAAATCGCGGTGTTCAAGTTCCACGAAGTGCATGGCCGCCATGTCACGCCCATCCAGTACGGCCATATTGCGCACCCTGCCTGACACGCCGGGCGTGGACCAGCTGACGCTTGCCCAGTTGATTGCGCTGGACACTACCAGCACGGCCGATATCACCACCCGCCTGGAGGCCAAGGGCTGGATCCTGCGCGAGGTTTTGCCACGGCGCCAGCGCCGCCTGTCGCAGACACCGGCTGGCGCGGCGGTGCTGGCGGACATGCGCCCGGGCATTGAGCAGATGTACGTTGGCATGATGGATTGTCTGGACGCAGCGGAGCAACGTGAGTTCATGCGCCTGCTGGGCAAGTTTGTGCATTTGAATGACCAGGAGAAGAAGCCCCCACGCTCGCAGGTTTTTGTGTGCGCCCGCCGCAGGTATGGGGTGGCCGTTTTGCTCCTTGTCCCCCGCCCTTCGGGCTCCTCCTTTACCTGCGCAGAATAGCCACCCCATACCTCTTGCTAGCCGGTGGCATTGGCGTGACACCCATCCGGTGCATGGCCGAGCGCCTGGCCATGACCGGTGCAGATTTTTCGATGCACTACTGCACGCGCACAGTCGACCGCGCTGCCTTCCTGCAGCGCTTCAATGCGTCCCGCTATGCGCCCCGGGTGCAGTTCCATTTTTATGACGGCGCTGCCGATCAGAAATTGAATCTGGCCGCTATGCTGGCCGACCCGCAAGCCGGTGTGCACCTGTACGTCTGCGGCCTCAAGGGTTTCATGGATGCCGTGCTGAAGACGGCGCGCGAAAAGGGCTGGCCCGGGGGCCAGTTGCACTACGAATTCTTTGGCGCCGAAGTGGCCAAGTCCGACAGCGACGCCGGCTTTGAAATCCAGCTGGCCAGCTCCGGGCGGGTCATTGCCGTTGCCAGGGACCAAACCGTCACGCAGGCGCTGTCGACGGCGGGCGTGAAGGTGCCGACATCCTGCGAGCAGGGCGTGTGCGGCACCTGCCTGACCCGCGTGCTGTCCGGCGTACCCGACCACAAGGGCATGTACCTGACACCCGAGAAACAGGCCGCCAACGACCAGTTCACACCCTGTTGCTCCCGGGCGAAAACGGCGCGACTGGTGCTGGATCTGTAACGCGAAAATCAGTAGTCGCCACTTCACGGCATTAGGGAAAACACCCATAAGAACAGTGCTTTCGGTACTTGCTTTTAGTTATAACTAATAACTAAAATTCGCTCACAAGGAAAAGTACCATGAGCAAAAAACACCTCCATTTCGAACGCTGCGGCGCGCAACAGGAAATTGCGCTGATCCGCCTGACACGCGCGCCCAAGCGCAATGCGCTCAATGATGCGCTGATCCTGGCACTGCGGGACCTGTTCGAAAAAATGCCATCTGGTGTACGCGCCGCAGTGATTGACGGTGAGGGCGATCACTTCTGCGCCGGACTCGATTTGAGCGAGCTGCAGGAGCGCGATGCCGGCCAGGGCTTGTTCCATTCCCGCATGTGGCACGCCGCGCTGGAGCGCGTGCAGTACGGCCCGGTGCCCGTCATTGCCGCACTGCATGGCGCGGTGGTGGGTGGTGGCCTGGAGCTGGCCAGCGCCTGCCACATTCGCGTGGCCGATGAGTCCACGTTCTACGCCCTGCCCGAAGGCTCGCGTGGCATCTTCGTCGGTGGTGGTGGATCGGTGCGCATCCCGCGTCTGATTGGTGTGGCCCGCATGACCGACATGATGCTGACTGGGCGTGTCTACAACGCGCAAGACGGTGAGCGCATCGGTCTGGCGCAGTACCTGGTGCCCCAGGGAATGGCGCTGGAGAAGGCGCTGGAACTGGCCACCCGCATTGCCGGCAATGCACCCATGACCAACTACGCGTTGACCCATGTGCTACCGCGCATTGCCGACCAGCCGGCCGACCAGGGCTTCATGACCGAGGCCATGATGGCGTCCATCGCCCAGTCGGCGCCCGAGGCCAAGGAACGCGTGCGCGATTTCCTGGAAGGCCGCGCTGCCAAGGTTCAGAAGAGATAAAACAACGAGCCGAAGATACAAGCATGCTTAACCCGAAATATCGCCCCCTAACTTTTGGCGTCGTTCGCGTCTCCGTGCGCGATGGCGCGCCCGGCGTGCACTACCTGCGTGCCGAGCAGACCTTGCAACCCTATGCCGCGCGCATGACGGACCGCCTGCAGCACTGGGCGCAGACCGCGCCGGACCGCAGCTTTCTGGTGCGCCGCGCAAAGCGCGCCGATGGCTCCACCGGCGACTGGCAACACGTCAGCTACGGCCAGGCTTGGGAGCGTGCCCGGCACATCGCGCAAAGCTTGATCGACAAAGGTCTGAGTGCTGAGCGCCCAGTGTTGATCCTGTCCGAGAACGACCTGGAGCATGCGCAGCTGGCCATGGGCTGCCTGATCGCCGGAGTGCCGTTTGTGCCGACCTCTCCGGCCTATTCGCTGATCAGCCAGGACTTTGACAAACTGCGCCACGTCATCCAGACCGTGACGCCGGGCCTGGTCTTTGCCGCGGACGCCACCCGCTACGCACGGGCGATTGCTGCCACCATTGCCCATGACATCCCCGTGGTGCTGACCCACGGCCAGATCGACGGGCGTGCCGCGTTGACATTTGACGACCTGCTGGCCACGCCGGTAACAGACCAAGTCGATGCGGCCATGGCTGCCACCGGCCCCGACACCATCACCAAGTTCCTGTTCACCAGCGGCTCCACCAAACTGCCCAAGGCCGTCATCAACACCCAGCGCATGTGGTGCGCCAACCAGCAGCAGATGGCGCAGAGCATGCCCATCATCACGCAGCAGCCCTTGGTGCTGGTGGACTGGCTGCCATGGAACCACACCTTTGGCGGCAACCACAACTTCGGTATGGCGCTGTACAACGGCGGAACGCTCTACATCGACGACGGCAAGCCCACGCCCGCCCTGATGGGAGAGACCCTGCGCAATCTGCGCGAGATCGCCCCCACCGTGTATTTCAACGTGCCCACCGGCTTTGAGGCGATTGCCAACGCCATGCAGACCGATTCACAGTTGCGCAAGACGCTGCTGTCGCGCGTGCAGATGTTCTTCTACGCTGGCGCTGCGCTGTCGCAGCCCATCTGGGACAGCCTGTTCGCCAGCGAAGAGGCCGAGGTTGGCGAGCGCATCGTCATGACCACCGGCATGGGCATGACCGAGTCTGGTCCGTTCGGACTGTTCGTCACCAACCCCAACGTCAAGGCGGGGGACCTGGGCGTGCCCACACCAGGCCTGGAGGTAAAGCTGGTGAACGCTGGCGACAAGGTCGAGCTGCGCTACCGCGGCCCCAACATCACACCCGGCTACTGGCGCGCAGCCGCCGAGACGGCGGAGCATTTCGACGATGAAGGTTTCTTCTGCTCAGGCGACGCCGTGAAGTGGATCGATGAGACCGATGTGCACCAGGGCCTCAAGTTCGATGGCCGCATCGCCGAAGACTTCAAGCTCGCCACCGGCACCTTTGTCAGCGTGGGTCCGCTACGCGGCAGGATCATCGCCGCCGGCGCACCCTATATCCAGGACGTCGTGCTGACTGGCATCAACCTGAAGGAAGTCGGGGCCATGGTGTTCCCCACTTCCTCCGTGCGGAGCTTGAGCGGCTTGCCCGCCGACGCGGCCATGGCCGATGTGCTGGCCAGTGCCCCCGTCATCGCCCGGTTCCAGACCATTCTCAACGACCTGGCCGCCACCGCCACGGGAAGCGCCAACCGCATTGCACGCATGTGCCTGTTGGCCGAGCCACCCACCATCGACCGGGGCGAGGTCACGGACAAGGGTTCGATCAACCAGCGCGCCGTGTTGACCCACCGCGCCGAGACCGTGAAGGCTCTGCATGACGACGCCCTGCACAGCATTCTCAAACCCACAACCACCACTGCCTGAACAGGAACACCGACATGGCTGCCAAAGGATTTTTCAACGCTTTCAACGACGTGTGGATGCTAGACGGTGTGCGCACCCCCATGGTGGACTACTGCGGCGCACTGGGCCACATCTCGCCCACCGATCTGGGCATCAAGGCCGCGCGCGAAGCGCTGAAGCGCGCCGGCGTGCCCGGTGCCGACATCGGCAGCGTCATCACCGGCAACATGGCGCCTGGCGACTTCGAGCAGTTCATGCTGCCGCGCCACATCGGCCTGTATGCCGGGGTGCCGCAGGAAGTGCCGGCGCTGATGACGCAACGTATCTGCGGCACCGGCTTCGAGCTGTTCCGCCAGGCCGGTGAACAAATTGAGAGCGGTTGCGCCGACGTCGCCCTGATCGTGGGCACCGAGAGCATGACGCGCAACCCCATCTGCGCCTTTGAGCACCGCACCGGCTTCAAGTTGGGTGCGCCGGTCGGCTTCAAGGACTTCATGTGGGAGGCCCTGAACGACTCGGCCCCTGGCATCAACATGATCCAGACTGCCGAGAACCTGGCGAAGAAATACGGCATCACCCGCGAGGAAGTGGACGCCTTCGCCTCGAGCTCCTTTGCGAAGGCGGTGGCCGCGCAGCAGGCCGGCTTTCACGCCGGTGAGATCGTCCCGGTGGTCACCGAGACATTTGAACTGGCTGGTTACGCGACCCGTGGCATCAAGCTGCAGGGCAAGGTGACCGAGGTGGCGCAGGACACGCATGCGCGCATTTCGCCGGTGGAGGTGCTGGCCAAATTGCGCGCGGTGCACGCGGGCGGCGTGCAGACCGGTGGCAACAGCGCGGCGCTGGTGGATGCAGCCGCTGCTGCGGTGGTGTCGTCCGGCGCGTATGCCAAGGCCCACGGCAAGAAGCCGCTGGCGCGCGTGGTGGCTGCGGCCGTGGTCGGCGTTCCGCCCGAAATCATGGGCATTGGCCCGGCCCCGGCCATCAAGCTTTTGCTGGAGCGCGCGGGCCTCTCGCTGGACGCCATAGGCCGCTTCGAGATCAACGAGGCCCAGGGCGCGCAAACCCTGTCGGTGGGCCGTGAACTGGGCCTGGACCTGGCCAAGCTGAACGTAAACGGTGGCGCCATTGCGCTGGGTCATCCGCTGGCCTGCACCGGTGTGCGCCTGACGCTCACCTTGGCGCGCGAGATGCAGCGCAGCGGTGTGCGCTGGGGCGTGTCCAGCGCCTGCATCGGTGGCGGCCAGGGCATTGCGCTGCTGCTGGAGAACCCGGACGGGACGGTCTGAGTCCGAAGGCTTAGAAGAAATCAGCCGCTAGCCCCCGTGGAATAAGCGTTTACCACTATCAAGTTAATAGCAATTACTGGCGACAAGGAAAAGACACCATGCAGATTCAAGGACAAGCAGCACTGGTCACTGGCGGAGGCTCCGGCCTGGGCGAGGGCACGGCACGCGAATTGGCGCGTCTGGGCGCCAAGGTTGCGGTGCTGGACATCAACCTGGCCAACGCCGAGCGCGTGGCCGCCGACATCAACGCCACCTTTGGTGTCGGCACGGCACTGGCCTGTGCCTGCGACATCACCAACGCCGACAGCCTGCAAGCGGCAATAGAGGCAGCGGCTGCAGCCCACGGTCCGGCCCGCATGCTGCTGCACATCGCCGGCATTGGCGCAGCCAAGCGCGTGGTCGGCAAGGACGGCAATGCCGCTCCGCTGGAAGACTTTGCCCGTGTCATTACCGTGAACCTGATCGGCACCTACAACACAGCGCGCCTGTTTGCCGCTGCCTGCGCAAAGCTCGACCCGATGGAAGACGGTGAGCGTGGCGTGATGGTGTTCACCGCCTCGGTCGCCGCGTTTGATGGCCAGGTAGGTCAGCAGGCTTACAGCGCGTCCAAGGCCGGCGTGGCCGGCATGACGCTGCCCATGGCGCGCGACCTGGCACAGCACGGCATCCGCGTCTGCACCATTGCGCCGGGCCTGTTTGCCACGCCGCTGATGAAGACGCTGCCCGAGGCGGTGCAGGCTTCGCTGGCGGCCAGCATTCCGTTCCCGCAACGCCTGGGCAAGCCCGAAGAGTTTGCCCAACTGGCGGCCCACATCGTCACCAACGGCCACCTCAATGGCGAGGTGATCCGTCTGGACGGCGCCTTGCGCATGGCCCCGCGCTGAACGCCGATTCCACACGCACAACCACCATGAGCAAAACCATTGTCTATTCCGTCAACGTGATGTTTGGCGACTGTGACCCGGCCGGCATCGTGTTCTATCCCAACTTTGCCAAGTGGATGGACGCCTCGTCGCTGAACTTCTTCATGCAGTGCGGTGTGCCGCCCTGGCGCGAACTGGTCAAGACTACCGGCATCATCGGCACGCCGCTCTTGGAGATCAACACCAAGTTCATGCGCCCCGCTACCTATGGCGAAACGCTGCAGATCCACACCAGCATTGATGAGTGGCGCGACAAGGTGTTTGTGGAACGCCACATCGTCAAGCGCGGTGACGACGTGCTGTGCGAGGGCACCGAGGTGCGCGCCTTCTGCATGCGCGTGCCCGACTCTGACCGCATCAAAGCGATTCCTGTGCCGGCCGACATCAAAGCACTGTGCATCTGAGTCGCGCCAAATACTTTTTTCCGTTCCCGTTCCAAAACCACTAAGGAGACATCGTATGAAGTTCGTCAAATCCCTGATCGCCGCAGCCGCCACGCTGGCCGTTGCTGGCTCGGCACTGGCCGACATCACCATCGGCGTGAGCCTGCCGCTGACCGGGCCCGCCTCGGGTCTGGGCATTCCGGTCAACAACCAGCTCAAACTCTGGCCTGCGACCATTGCCGGTGAAAAGCTCAAGATCATCGTGCTCGACGACGCGACCGACCCAACCACCGGCGTGAAGAACGCCAAGCGCTTTGTCACCGATGACAAGGTCGACATCATCATGGGTTCGGTTGCCACACCAGTGGCCATTCCGATTGCCGGTGTGGCGGCCGAGGCCGAGACCGTGCAGTTGGCGCTGTCACCCATGCCACTGCCCCCCGGCAAAGACGGCTGGACCTTCCGCATGCCCCAGTCCAACCCCGTCATGGCGCACGCCGTCATTGGGCTGATGAAGAAGCAGGGCATCAAGACCGTGGGCTTCCTGGGCTACACCGATGCCTATGGCGAGAGCTGGCTGAAAGACTTTATGGCCGAGGCCGACAAGAATGGCATCAAGGTGATTGCTACCGAGCGCTTCGCCCGCTCCGACACCAGCGTCACCGCCCAGGCGCTGAAGCTGGTGGCTGCCAACCCCGATGCGATGCTGGTCGTGGCCTCCGGTAGCGGCGCCGCCATGCCCCACATGGCCATTGTGGAACGCGGCTTCAAGGGCAAGATTTACCAGACCCATGCCGCCGCCTCGCGCGACCTGATGCGCGTGGGCGGCAAGGACGTGGAGGGCGCCTTTGTGGTGTCTGGTCCCGCCGTGATTGCAGAGCAGTTGCCCGACGGCCACCCGTCCAAGGCCACGGCCATCCAGTTTGTGCAGCAATACGAAAAAGCCTATGGCGTGGGCTCGCGCAACCAGTTTGCCGGCCACGGTTATGACGCGCTGCTGGTGCTGGAAAAGGCCGTGCCGCTGGCGCTGAAAAGCGGCAAGCCCGGCACCAAGGAATTCCGCGCTGCGCTGCGCACCGCCTTCGAGACCATGGGCCGCACCGTCGTCTCGCACGGCGTGCTGAACTGGACCAAGGATGATCATTGGGGATACACACTGGAAACCGGCGTGATGTTGAAAGTGGTCAACGGCGACTGGAAAGTGGAGTAAGACTTTTCGCAGCAGCGCCCTTCCTTCGTATAGGAAGGTGCGCTGCTGAATGGCCCCCGCGGGCTGCAGCTTCCTTCTCGAACGGACCCCTTCCATGGACTTCACCATCGTCAGCATCCTGATGCTCGACGGCATCACCAACGGTGCCGTGTACGCCCTGCTCGGACTGGCCACGGTCCTGGTGTTCAGCGTGACCCGCATCATCTTCATTCCTCAGGGGGAGTTTGTCGCCTATGGCGCACTCACCTTGGCTATTTTTCGCACCGGCCAGGTGCCCGGCACCGTGTGGCTGCTGCTGATCATGGCCGTGCTGGCTGCCGCTATGGATGTGCGCCTGCGCTGGCTGCATACCCGCAACGCCAAACGCGCCCTCCAGGCGGGCCTGACCACGCTGGCCATTCCCGTCGTGGTGGCTGGCCTGTCGATCTGGGCGGCGCCGCACAATTTGCCGCTATTGGTGCAAGCTGCCTTGACCGTGGCCATCGTCACCGCCTTTGGCCCGCTGGTCTACCGCGTGGCCTACCAGTCGCTGGCCGATGCCAGCAACCTGGTGCTGCTGATCGTGTCGGTGGGAGTGCACTTCGCGATGACCGGTCTTGGCCTGCTGTTCTTTGGCGCCGAAGGCTTTCGCAATCCATCGTTCTGGGATGCACGCATGGCGCTGGGGCCGCTGTCCCTCAGCGGGCAGGCCATCATCATTTTCGGCGTGTCCTTGGCGTTGATCGTGCTGCTATGGCAGTTCTTCAGCCGCACGTTATATGGAAAGGCCTTGCAGGCCACGGCGGTGAATCGCCTGGGCGCGCGGTTGATGGGTATCTCCACCCACGGCGCGGGGCAAACCACGTTTGCCATGGCCGCGCTGATCGGCGCGCTGTCGGGTCTGCTGATTGGCCCCACCACCACCGTGTTTTATGACTCGGGCTTTCTGATCGGCCTCAAGGGCTTTGTGGCTGCGGTCATGGGTGGCTTGCACAGCTACCCGCTGGCGGCGGTGGGTGCCTTGTTTGTCGGTCTGGTGGAAGCCTTTGGATCATTCTGGGCCAGCGCCTTCAAGGAGGTGATTGTGTTCACCCTGGTCTTGCCCATTTTGCTGTGGCGTTCGGTGGCCGGCGGCCACTCTGAGGAACATTGACATGACGTTGTCCCCCACCCTCCAACGCTGGGTTTACGACGCCCGGGCGCAACGCACGGCCCTGTTGGCCTGCATGCTGCTGTATGCGGTGTCGCCGGTGCCTGAGTTCTGGATCACCCAGCTCAACTACATCGCCATGTACAGCCTGGTGATTCTGGGCCTGGTTCTGCTCACCGGTATTGGCGGACTCACGTCCTTCGGGCAGGCCGCGTTTGTCGGCATCGGTGCCTACACCAGTGCCTACCTGTGCACCAGCATGGGCTGGTCGCCGTGGCTCACAGTGTTTGCCGGCTTGTTGATCACCGCGGTGAGTGCGCTGATTCTGGGTTGGCTCACGCTGCGCATGTCGGGCCACTACCTGCCGCTGGCAACCATTGCCTGGGGCCTGTCGCTGTACTACCTGATGGGCAATCTGGACGGGCTGGGCAAGTACGACGGTATTCTGGATGTGCCCCCGATCCTGCTGTTCGGCTGGGACATCAGCCAGGGCCGCAGCTTCTTTGTGCTGGCCTGGGGCATGGTGCTGTTCGGCGCCTTCGCGTTGCAGAACTTGCTGGACTCACGCACCGGCCGCGCCATCCGCGCCATGCGTGCCAGCACGCTGATGGCCGAGGCCATGGGTGTGGACACGCTGCGCCACAAGATCGGCATCTTCCTGATTGCCGCGCTGTTTGCCAGCGTCTCGGGCTGGTTGTTTGCGCACTTCCAGCGCACCGTCAACCCTTCACCGTTCAGCCTGAAGTTCGGCATTGAATACCTGTTCATGGCCGTGCTGGGTGGCGCCGGTTACGTGTGGGGGGCCATCAGCGGCGCGGTGATGACCAAGCTGCTGGAGGACGAGCTGCAGGTGTTTCTGCCCAAGCTGCTAGGCACCAGTGGAAGCTACGAGGTGATCGTGTTTGGCATCGTGCTGGTACTGGTGCTGAAGTATTTGCCCGATGGCATGTGGTCGCTGGTGGGGCGCTTCCTGCCCAAGCCGCAGCGCGTGATGGATTGGCAGAGCGCGGCACCCTTGCCAGAGCGCGCCAAGCCCGCGCATGGCGACACGGTGCTGGAGGTCCAGAAGATCCGCAAGAATTTTGGCGGCCTGACGGCAGTGAACGACATCACGTTCTCCATCCAGGCCGGGCAGATTGTCGGCCTGATCGGCCCCAACGGTGCGGGCAAGTCCACCACCTTCAACCTGATCACTGGTGTGCTGGGTCTGACCACGGGCGAGGTGCGGTTTTGTGGCGAGAAGGTCAGCGATCTACCGTCACGCGAGATCGCCCGCCGGGGAGTGAGTCGTACTTTCCAGCACGTCAAGATGATTCCCGAGCTGACCGTGCTGGAGAACGTGGCGCTGGGAGCGCAGTTGCGGGGCCACAAGGATGCGGTGTCGAGCATGCTGCGCCTGGACCGTGCGGAAGAGCAAAGCCTTATGCGCGAGGCCGCGCGCCAGCTGGAGCGCATCGGCATGGGCCACACCATGCACGAGCTGGCCGGCAACCTGGCCATGGGTCCGCAACGCCTTCTGGAGATTGCGCGCGCCCTGTGCAGCGACCCGGCGCTCCTGTTGCTGGACGAACCCGCCGCCGGCCTGCGCCACAAGGAAAAACAGGCGCTGATCGCCGTCCTGCGCCAGCTGCGCAGCGAAGGCATGAGCATCCTGCTGGTGGAGCACGACATGGACCTGGTGATGGATGTCACCGACCACATCGTGGTCATGGAGTTCGGCACCATGCTGATGGAAGGCACGCCGCAGCAAGTGCAGGAAAGCCCCAAGGTACGCGCCGCCTATCTGGGCGTCGAGCACTGAGCGTCAACAGAAGAACGAAAGCCACCCATGAGCCAACAACCCCTTCTCACCGTCAAAGGCCTGCGCGCCGGCTACGGCCGTGCCGAGGTGCTGCACGGCATCGACCTGCAGGCACCGCAGGGCAGCGTCATCACCGTCATTGGCCCCAATGGCGCGGGCAAGTCCACGCTGCTCAATGCGCTGATGGGCGTGTTGCCTGCGCAAGGCAGCATCGAATTCAACGGCCAATCTATCAGCGCACTGTCGCTGGAAGAACGTGTGATGCTGGGCATTGCCCTGGTGCCTGAAAAGCGCGAACTGTTTGGCACCATGCCGGTTCAGGACAACCTGATCCTGGGGGCTTTTCGCCAGGTGCGCCTGGGCAACAAGGCCTGGCGCGACCAGCTTGACGTGGTGTACCAGCTCTTTCCGCGCCTGGCGGAGCGCAGCCACCAGGCCGCCGGTACCTTGTCAGGTGGCGAACGCCAGATGCTGGCCGTGGGCCGCGCGTTGATGTCGCGCCCCACGCTCCTGATGCTGGATGAGCCCAGTCTGGGATTGGCGCCGCTGGTGGTGAAGGAAATTTTCCGCACCATCGATGCACTGCGCCAAACCGGCGTGACCACGCTCCTGGTGGAGCAAAACGCCCGCGCCGCTCTGGAGGCAGCCGACTACGGCTATGTGCTGGAGATGGGTGACATGGCCCTGAGTGGCCCGGCACGGGAGTTGGCCACGGACCCACGCGTCATCGACACCTACCTGGGTGCGGCCCGCAAGAAGTCTGAGCCCGCTTCGGCTTGAACCGTTTGGCCTACCAGGAGCTATCCAGATGTACACACACCACACCGGGCTAACCGCTACCGCGGTCGCGGTCGCCGCGACAACCCTTTTGCTGGGCGGCTGCGCCGCGCCGCCCCAACCCTTAGTGGCAAATAGGCCGCTAGCCCTCGTGGATTTTGCACAGTTAGCTACTAAATTCATAGTGAATGGCACGCGTGTTGTCAGCGCGGAGCCTGTGCTTGTCGGCCTGACCGTGCCCGGCATGGCGCAAGCCTACCCCATGCCAGCGCACTGCAAGGTTACCGGCGTGATGCACGAGCGCACCGGTGTGGACGGTAAGCCCTATGCCATCGGTTTTGAAATGCGGCTGCCGGTCAACTGGTCCGGCCGCTTCTTGCTGCAGGCCAATGGTGGCGCCGACGGCGTGGTGCAACCCGCCTTTGGCAACGTCGTGGCCACAGGCGCCACCACCAATGCCTTGATGCAAGGCTTTGCCGTGCTCTCCAGCGACGCCGGGCATGCCGTCGAAAAGAATCCTGCCGTCGGCCTGGTGGGCGGCAATCTGTTTGGCATGGACCCGCAGGCCCGCCTGGACTATGGCTACCAGGCGAATGGCGCGTTGGCGCCGATGGCCAGACAACTGATCGCCACCCACTATGGCCAGGCCCCCAAGACTTCGTACATGATGGGCTGCTCCAACGGCGGGCGCCATGCCATGGTGGCCACCGCGCGCTACGCCGACCAGTTCGACGGTGTCATCGCGGGCAACCCCGGCTTCAACCTGCCCAAGGCAGCCGTGCAACACGCGTGGGATATTCAGGCCTTTAGCGCAGTCAACCCCGACATCGCTGCCGCATTTCCGCCCGCCCACATGAAGCTGGTGGCCAGCAAGGTGCTGGAGCGCTGCGACGCACTCGACGGCCTGGTCGATGGCATGGTCAACAATCTGCCCGCGTGCCAAAGGGCATTCGACATCAAGTCCCTTCAGTGCCAGGGAGACAAAACCGCGCAATGCCTCAGCCAGCCCCAGGTGACGGCGCTGCAAAAAGTCTTTGCCGGTCCGGTCAATAAGAAGGGCGAGTCGCTGTACAGCGATTGGCCCTGGGACGCGGGCGTGGGTGCTTCGCAAATCGGCTTTGGCAGCTGGCGCGCCTGGAAACTGCAAGGCCCTATTGCCGGGTTGCCCATCATCGGCGCGCTGGGCAGCGGTTCGCTGGCCTACACCTTCTCCACGCCGCCCAGGCCGGTGGCGGGCAATCCCAAGGCACTGATCCAGTCTTTGCTGGACTACAACTTCGACACCGACGCCCCGGCGATTCACGCGCGCACTGCGGTGTTCAAGGAATCCGCCATGGAGTTCATGACGCCGCCGCGCGCCACGGAACTCTCGGCTTTCGCGGCCAAGGGCGGCAAGATGATCGTCTACCACGGCACCAGCGACCCGGTGTTTTCTTTCAACGACACCCGCAACTGGTACGAGGCACTGGACAAGAACCACGCTGGCAAGGCCGCCACATTCGCCCGCCTGTTTGCCGTGCCTGGCATGAACCACTGCCAGGGTGGCCCCACCACAGAGCAGTTCGACATGCTCACCGCGCTGGTGAATTGGGTCGAGCAGGGCCGCGCGCCCGAGCAAGTCATTGCAAGCGCCCGCACGGGTGTGAACCCGGACGTACCGGCCGACTGGATCAGCGATGGCAAGCCGCGTTCCCGCCCCTTGTGCGCCTACCCTAAGCAAGCCCGCTACCAGGGCCATGGCGACATCAACGACGCCGCCCATTTCAGTTGCCAATAAAGACACACACCATGCATTACCGGGCCCCTCTGGCCGACATCCAGTTCATTCTGAACGACGTCCTTCACGCACCCGCGCAACTGCTCGCGCTGCCCTGTTTTGCCGAGGCCGATGCCGAACTGGTGCAGCAGGTTCTAGAGGAGGCGGGTAAGTTTGTCACCAACGAGGTAGCGCCCCTGCAAGAAGTGGGTGACACCATAGGCTGCACCTTTGACGCGGGCAGGGTCACCACGCCACCGGGCTTCAAGGAGGCATACCAGGCTTTTTGGCAAGCCGGTTGGCCCGCGTTGGCCTGTGCGCCGCAGGACGGGGGCCAGGGTCTGCCCGCGGTGCTGGAAGCCGTGCTGTTTGAAATGCTCAGCGGTGCCAACCACGGATGGACCATGGCCCCAGGGCTGCTGCACGGCGCCTACGAGTGCATCAAGCACCACGGCAGCGAAGCGCTCAAGGCAGAGTATCTGGAAAAAGTAGCCACCGGCGAATGGCTGGCCACGATGTGCCTGACCGAGCCCCATGCCGGCAGCGACCTGGGCCTGGTGCGCACCAAGGCGCAACCCCGGGCTGACGGCAGCTACCGGGTCAGTGGGACCAAGATCTTCATCTCTGGCGGCGAGCACGACCTGACCGGAAACATCGTCCATCTGGTGCTGGCACGCCTGCCGGATGCCCCCGCCGGACCCAAGGGCCTGTCGCTGTTCCTGGCACCCAAGCTGCTGCCCGATGGCATGCGCAATGCCGTGCACTGTGAACGCATTGAAGAAAAAATGGGTCTCCACGGCAGCCCGACCTGCGTGATGCGCTTTGACGAGGCAACGGCTTGGATGATTGGCGAACCCCACCGCGGCCTCGGCGCCATGTTTGTCATGATGAACGCCGCCCGCCTGCATGTGGGTTTGCAAGGCATAGGCCTGCTGGAGGCTGCCTGGCAAAAGGCCGACACTTATTCCAAAGAGCGCCGGCAAATGCGCGCGCCCAAGGCGAAGATGAGCAGCGCGCCGGATCTGATTTCGGAGCACCCGGCGATGCGCCGCATCTTGTCCACGCAACGCGCCTGGATCGATGGTGGGCGGGTGCTGGCCTACCGCACCGCGATCGACTCGACCTGCTCAAACACCACCCCGACGCCAAGCGCCGCGACACCGCGCAACGCTGGTGCAGCATGGTGACGCCGGTGCTGAAGGCCGCGTGGACCGCGCAGGCCTTCAGCGGCGCCAGCGAGTGCCTGCAGGTGTTTGGTGGACACGGCTACGTGCGCGAATGGGGCATCGAACAGATCGTTCGCGACGCGCGGGTGACCATGATTTACGAAGGCACCAACGAGATCCAGGCCATCGACCTGCTGGTGCGCAAGGTCATGCCCGACGCGGGCCTGGGCCTGTTCACGCTGCTGCAGACTTTGTCGGACGACCTGGCCCCCGCTGTGGCGGAGCACGCCCCCTTCCTGGACCAGGTAGCCGCACTGCGGCAGGTCACCGAGCGTCTGGCGCAAGCGGCCGCTGGCGACCCGCAACTACTCTATTGGGTGGCCGACGACTACCTGCGTGCGCTGACGCTGTGCCTGATGTCCTGGGCCTGGTTGCAAATCAGTCACGCTACACAGGATGCTGCGTCCGCAACAGCCCATGGGTCACGCTGGACAGAGCCGGCCAGCGCCGTGCGCCACTGGGTGTTGCCAGAGTTTGCGATGCGCCTGAACATCATTGCGGCGCGGCTGGACGGCGGCGCCTGAACAGCTTGGTATGCTCACTGGTTTGCCCTCCCCGATTCCCATGGACGCCAAGCCCCAACACCCCCACGTCGACAAGGTCAACACCCGGTATCTGGAAACGCTGCTGGGTTACAACGCGCGCCGGGCAGCGCTCACCATCATTGAGGTGTTTTTGCAACGCATGGCCGTCTACGATTTGCGCATTGTGGACTTCTCGGTTCTATCGCTGATCATCCACAACCCGGGGATTACCTCGCGCCAGCTGTGCGCGTCCCTGAGCATATTGGCCCCCAACCTGGTGCAAATGGTCAACGCCCTGGAAACGCGGGACTTGATAGTGCGCCAACCCCATCCGCTCGATGGCCGGGCCATGGGGCTGCACCCCACGCCCGCCGGGCTCACCCTGATGCGCAGCGCAGAGAAAACCGCGGCCCAACTGGAGGTGGATAGCACCCCACGCCTGACGGATGCAGAGCGCAAAACCTTGCTGCAACTGCTCAAAAAAGTCTACAAGTAGATGCAGTGCTGCGCTACACGCGCTCAATGACCAGTGCGATACCCTGGCCCACGCCGATGCACATGGTGCACAGCGCGTAGCGGCCACCGCTGCGGTGCAACTGGTTGACGGCCGTGGTCACCAAGCGCCCCCCGCTGGCCCCCAGCGGGTGGCCCAGGGCGATGGCGCCGCCGTTGGGGTTGACCCGCGCATCGTCATCGGCCAGCCCGAGGTCGCGCAGCACGGCCAGGCCCTGCGCGGCAAAGGCTTCGTTCAGCTCGATGACATCCATCTGCGCCAGATTCAGGCCGGTGAGTTCCAGCACTTTGCGCGTGGCCGGTGCCGGACCAAAACCCATGATGCGCGGTGCCACCCCGGCACTGGCCATGCCCACCACGCGGGCGCGGGGCGTCAAGCCGTGGCGCGCTGCCGCGGCCTCGCTGGCCAGCAGCAGGGCGCAGGCCCCATCGTTGACGCCCGAGGCATTGCCCGCCGTCACTGTGCCGTCAGGCCGCACCACGCCCTTGAGTTTGGACAGCGCCTGCAGCGAGGTCGCACGCGGGTGTTCGTCCTGGGTGACGATGACGGGGTCGCCTTTCTTCTGCGCAATCGACACCGGTGTGATTTCGGCGTCAAAGAATCCGTCTTGCTGGGCCCGAATCGCGTTCTGCTGCGAGCGTAACGCCATGCGGTCCTGCGCCTCGCGCTCGATGTGGAAATCGGTGGCCACGTTTTCGGCGGTCTCGGGCATGGAATCCACGCCGTACTGGGCCTTCATCAGTGTGTTGACAAAGCGCCAGCCTATGGTGGTGTCGTACACCGCGTTGTTGCGGCTGAAGGCGCTGTCCATCTTCGGCATGACAAAGGGCGCGCGGCTCATGCTCTCCACGCCACCGGCAATCATCAGTTGCGCCTCGCCACTCTTGATGGCGCGGGCCGCTGTGCCCACGGCGTCCAGGCTGGAGCCGCACAGGCGGTTGATCGTGGCGCCCGGCACCTCGGGTGGCAAGCCCGCCAACAGGGACGACATGCGGGTCACATTGCGATTGTCCTCGCCGGCCTGGTTGGCGCAGCCGAATAGCACATCGGTTACAGCCGACCAGTCTACCTGCGGGTTGCGGACCATCAGCGCTCGCAAGGGTATGGCGCCCAGGTCATCGGTACGCACACTGGAGAGTGCTCCGCCGTAGCGGCCAAAAGGGGTGCGGATGGCGTCACAAATGAAAGCGTGTGTCATACAAATTTCCTGAGCCAGGGGCTCACACGGTAGCGTTCGCCACGGTAGTGGGCATCCAGCGCGTCGAGCAGGGCGATGACCGCCGGGGCATTCCATTGCGCCAGCCACTCGAACGGGCCGGCAGGGTAGTTGACGCCCAGCTTCATCGCGGCATCGGCACCCTCGGGTGTGCAGACGCCTTGCAACACGGCATCGGCGGCTTCGTTGATCAGCATGGCCAACGTGCGGGCCACGACCAGACCCGGCGTATCGGCCACG
Organism: uncultured beta proteobacterium; assembly: GCA_903853895.1. Taxonomy (GTDB): domain Bacteria; phylum Pseudomonadota; class Gammaproteobacteria; order Burkholderiales; family Burkholderiaceae_C; genus Allorhodoferax. The sequence goes on from CAINUX010000023.1 coordinate 24,700, forward strand.
CGCTGGGGTTTGAAGTCCAGTGCGGCGAGCCATCGCGCTGCTGTGCTGGTCCACGCCGGCGAGGCGCGCAGCGATGGCGCCCAGGCCAGCGCGGCGCCATGGCCGAGCGATAGCGGTCGATCGAACACCGCCACCTCAACGCCCAGTTGCGAAGCGGTGCGGCCGTCGGTCAGGCGCAACTGCGCACCGTCGACCTCCAGTCCCAGCCAGTCGCTGGCCTGCACGCGCAAGAACGCTTGGCCGGTCTTCTCCAGCGCGGTGGCAAAACCTTCCGCCAGTGGACCCTGGCCATGCAAGCGCAGCAACTTGGCGGTGGGCAAAGGCATGGACTCGATGCTTTCGGGCAGCACCGTCGCCGCGCCATCGCCATACGCATAAAAGCCGCGACCCGACTTGCGGCCCAGCAGCCCGCCGTCGACCATCTCGCGCTGCACCAACGAGGGCACAAAGCGCTTGTCAAAAAAGTTGGCTTCATAGACCGACTGGGTGACCGCCAGGTTGGTGTCATGGCCAATCAAATCCATCAGCTCGCACGGCCCCATGCGAAAACCCGCCGCGCGCAGGCAGGCGTCCAGCACCGCAGGCGTGGCAGCCTGCTCCAGCAACAGCGCCAGCGTCTCCGCGTAGTAAGGCCTGGCGATGCGGTTGACGATAAAGCCGGGCGTGGAGCGCGCATGCACGGGCACTTTGCCCCAAGTCTTTGACAGATCGAAGATGGCAGTCGCCACCGCCGGGTCGGTCTGCAGGCCCGACACCACCTCGACCAGCTTCATCAGCGGTACCGGGTTGAAAAAATGCATGCCGACCAGGCGGCCCGGATGCTGCAGGCCGTTGGCAATGGCTGTGACCGAGATCGACGAGGTGTTGGTCGCCAGCACGCAGTCCGGCGCCACGATGGCTTCGAGCTGCTGGAACAGGCCGCGCTTGATGGTGAGGTTTTCGACGATGGCTTCCACTACCAGCCTTGCGGATGCCGCTGCTTCGAGTGCTCCGACCACTTCAATGCGCGACAGGGTCTGCGATGCCTCTTCGGCACGCAGTTTTCCCTTGGTGACCAGGTTGTCCAGCGTCTTGGCGAGTTTGTCCCGGCCTTCAGCCGCCGCGCCGTCGCGCGTGTCAAGCAGCATCACGGTGTGCCCGGCCTGGGCCGCGACCTGCGCGATGCCGACCCCCATGATGCCGGCGCCGACGACCAGGATGGGTGCGCCGTTCAGTGTGTGGGTCATGCGTGTGGAATCCAGTTGGCGTGGCGTTTGTCCAGAAAGGCGGCAAAGCCCTCGCGGGCTTCGTCGGTGCCGCGCACGCGGCTGATGGTCTGCGCGGTCAATTCTCGTACCCCGTCGCCGATGGGACCGGTCGCCAATTGTGCATATAGCTGCTTGATCTCGCGCTGGGCCGTGGGGCCACCCGCCAGCAGTTCGGTAACCATGGCATCGACTGCCGCGTCCAGCGCGTCCAGCGCATCCACTGCAACCACTTTCTGCACCAGGCCGATGCTGAGGGCCTCTGCGGCCAGAATCCGGGTCGCAGCAAGCGCCAGGCGCAGAGCCTGGCGTTTGCCTACCGCGTTGACCACATAGGGGCCAATCACCGCTGGCAGGATGCCGAACTTGGCCTCGCTGACGGCGAAGGACGCGTTGTCCGCCGCGATGGCGATGTCACAGGCGCAAGCCAGGCCGACGCCGCCGCCCAGTGCCGCACCCTGCAGGCGTGCCACCGTGGGTTTGGGGCAGTTCGCAATGCGCGCCAACATGGCGGCGAAGCGGCGGGCGTCTTCCAGATTCCACTCCCGCGAGGCCTGGCTGGCGCGTTGCATCCATTGCAGGTCGGCGCCCGCGCTAAAGTGCTTGCCGTCACCTGCCAGCACAATCACGCGCACGCTGGCGTCTGCTGCCAATTCGGTGTAGGCAGCGTCCAGCTCGGCGATCATGGTTTCGTCGAACGCGTTGAACACTGCCGGGCGCGACATGGTCACCTGCGCCACGCCGGGTGCACGCTGGTGAATGGAAAGGGTGCTGAATGGAGGCGTGGGCGAAAGCTCGTTTCTGGGGGCAGCCATTAGTACGTTTCCAGATGCAGGCGGCCTTCGGTTTTGAGTGCGGCTGCTATGGTTTCCCATGCCAGACCGGCATGCTGCGCCACATCGCGCAGCGCCAGCACCACGCCGTCTTCCATGCTCTTGAGTCCGCAGACATAGAAGTAGGTGTTGGGTTCGGCCAGCAGCAGTGCCAGATCGGCGGCACGCTCGCGCATCAGGTCCTGCACATAGCGCTTGGGCTGCCCTGGTGTGCGGGAGAAGGCGAAGTTGATGTCGATGAAATCCTTGGGCAGGCTTTGCAACGGCCCGAAGTAGGGCAGCTCTTCCTGGGTGCGAGCACCAAAGAACAGCATCAGCTTGCCGCCCTCGAACTTGCCGGACTGGCGCAGGCGCCGCCGCCACTCGGTCATGGCCCGCATCGGCGCGCTGCCGGTGCCGGTGCAGATCATCACGATATGAGAGCGCGGGTGGTTGGGCATCAGGAAGCTGGCGCCAAAGGGGCCAATCACCTGCACCTTGTCACCCACCTGCAGGTCGCACATGTAGTTGGAGGCCACGCCGCGCAGGGGCTGGCCCTGGGGGTCTTCGAGCACTCGCTTGATCGTCAGTGACAGGTTGTTGTAGCCGGGGCGCTCGCCATTGCGCGGGCTGGCAATCGAATACTGTCGGGGATGGTGCGGGCGGCCGTTGGCATCCACACCGGGAGGGATGATGCCGATCGACTGGCCTTCGAGCACTGGGAACGGCATGCTGCCAAAGTCCAGCACGATGTGGTGGGTGTCGTATTCGTGCCCCACGGCCGTGACGCGCACGTTGCCGGCCACGGTGGCGGTGATGGTCTTCTCGGCGGCCTTGGGGCCATAGAGGTTGGTGTAGGCGTGGGCCGCCGACCAGGGCGGCAGCGTGGCACCGTACTGCGTGCTCTGGAAGCTGGATTCCCCGCTGGCGGCGGCGGGCAACACCGGCGCCACGGGCATTTCGGCGGGCGGTGCGTCGGCCGCCACGCCCTGGGCTGCCAGCTGGTCCGCCGTCAACTCGGCTGGCAATTCGTCCCAGCCCAGCTGGTCGGCCACGCTGTAGGCACTCACGCGCGGCATGGTGCGCCAGTTGTCGATGGAGCCCGTCGGACACGGGGCGATGCAGGCCATGCACAGGTTGCACTTATCGGCATCCACCACGTAGTTGCGCGCGTCGTGGGTGATGGCCGCAACCGGGCATATCGCTTCGCAGGTGTTGCAGCGAATGCAGATCTCGGGGTCGATCAGGTGTTGTTTGATGGCGGCTTCTGTCATGGTGTTGTCTCTCTGTTTTCTGGATAGCCTGCGCATTCTGCGTCATTGGTTTCCATCGCTTTTGCTCTGGATCAGGAGGGTTGGGTGCACTACTTCGTTCGTGTCCCCCGGCCTTTGGCCTCCTCCTTTACCTCACTGCGCAGTGCACCCAACCCACCAGATCTTGCGCAGCGTTAGGGCTCGCCTACCAGCAATACCGTTCGCAGCAGGGGGAGTGGGGTGCATGCCATAGCGAAGTCAAGGAGGAGCCCTGGGGCTTCAGCCACAGGGCGGGGGACATGAGCGGCGGTATGTACCCCACTCCCCCTGCGAGCTCAGCGAGGCAATCCGCACTCAACAAGATCAGTTAAACCGCACATACTCAAAGTCAGCCGACTGGCGGTTGATGCCCATCATGGGCGGCGCGATCCAGTTGGCAAACTTGCCGGTGTCCACCACGCGGCCCATCAGGCTGCCAACGAATGCACGGTCGGTTTCACTGGGCAGCCAATTGTCCACATTGGCTTTCCACTCGGCTTCGCTGAGCACGCGGCCGTCCGGTGATATCTTGGCCTGAGACAAGGCCCCGATGTTACGGTGGAAGGCCTTGTGTGGTGTCTTCAGACGGAACGGAATGCCAGCCTTCTCGATCACCTTGTTCCAGCGTTCGACGCCACCAATGGAGTCCTTGATGTAGTCGTCGCGCAGTACTTCGTTCAGCGCATTGAGCATGGGCACTTCTTTCTCCACCAACTGGCCACCGACTGCGTTGAGCACTTTGTACGTACCACCCTTGAGCTGGTGGTCGTCCATGCGTTTTCCTTCCTCATAGCGGCCCTTGAGGCCGGTGGAGTAGAAGGTGGCGGCGTTGCTGGACTCATCGGCGCCGAACAGGTCGATGGTGACGCTGAAGTGGAAGTTCAGGTAGCGCTGCAGCGTGGGCAGGTCGATGACACCAGCGGCGCGCAGCTTGGTCACGTCGTCGGTCTTCATCTCGTTCATGGCCTGGCAGGTGCGCTGGATGATGCGGGAGATGCCGGACTCGCCCACAAACATATGGTGCGCTTCCTCGGTGAGCATGAACTTGGTGGTGCGCGCCAGCGGGTCGAAGCTGGATTCGGCCAAAGCGCAGAGCTGGAACTTGCCGTCGCGGTCGGTGAAGTAGGTGAACATGAAGAAGCTCAGCCAGTCGGGCGTCTCTTCATTGAAGGCCTGCAGGATGCGGGGGTTGTCCTGTTGGCCGCTGCGGCGCTCCAGCAGGGCTTCGCCTTCCTCGCGGCCGTCCCGGCCAAAGTATTTGTGCAACAGGTAGACCATGGCCCACAGGTGGCGGCCCTCTTCTACATTCACCTGGAACAGGTTGCGCAGGTCGTACTGGCTGGGGCAGGTGAGGCCCAGGTGGCGCTGCTGCTCCACGGATGCAGGTTCGGTGTCGCCTTGCGTCACGATGATGCGGCGCAGGTTGGCACGGTATTCGCCGGGCACGTCTTGCCAGGCGTCTTCGCCTTTGTGGTCGCCAAAGTGGATCTTGCGGTCCTTCTCGGCCGGGTTCAGGAAAATGCCCCAGCGGTAATCGGGCATCTTCACATGGCCGAACTGTGCCCAGCCTTGTGGGTCCACGCTGATGGCGGTGCGCAGGTAGACGTCAAAGTTCTGCGAGTCATCCGGGCCCATGTCGCCCCACCATTTCAGGTAGTTGGGCTGCCACTGCTCCAGTGCGCGCTGCAGGGTGCGGTCTTCGCTCAGGTTGACGTTGTTGGGAATCTTGTCGCTGTACGTGATTGAACTCATGCTTTTCTCCAGTGGATACTTGCTATAAAAAATGATAGCTGCTTACGCAATGAATACGGGGGCTAGACCCTATTCCAGTCGAATACGGCCTTCTCGCCCTTGCCGTACACCTTGAGCGCGCCTTTTTCACCGACGGCGTTGGGGCGCTGGAAAATCCAGTTCTGCCATGCAGTCAGTCGACCAAAGATGCGGGTGAACATGTTCTCCGGGCCGTTGAATCGCAGGTTGGCTTCCAGCCCGGTCAGTGAATCGGGCGACATGGAGACCCGCTCCTCCACCGCAATGCGCACCTCGTCTGCCCAGTCGATGTCGTCGGGATTGGAAGTGACCAGGCCGAGGGCGAAGGCGGCGTCGGCGTCCAGTGGCTGGTCCAGCTTGCCGCGCACCGCGTTCAGCGCGGGCTGTTCGTCGTAGAAACGGCGGCCCAGTCGGCTCTGGCCAGTGATCATGGGGTACAGGGCAAAGTTGGCCTCGGTCACCGTGATGCGCGGCGTGCTGGCTTCGTCGTTCGGCAGAATGAGTTGGTAGCTGCGATCGCAGGCCAGCGCCAGTTCCAGCAAAGTGCCAGCAAAGCAGGAGCCCGCCTCGATCAGCGCAAACAGGCTGCGCGAGGACACATCCAGGCGGCTGAGGGTGCGGCGCAGCAGGCCGATGGTTTCGCGCACCAGCCAGTGGCCCTTGTGCGCCAACAGCGTGGCATCCAGCGCCAGCACGGCTGCGGCATCGCCTGACGTCTTGATCAGCCAGGTGCCGATCTCGGTCTCATTGGTGCGCATTTGCAGGATGGCATCTTCCAGCTCGCGTGCCATGGCCAGCGGGTACCAGGCGGCACCCGCGGCTTCGATTCCGGCGATGTCGCTGGGCTGTGCACCTTGTGGACCCTTGACGGTGAAGTTGGCGGTGCGCTTTGCGCGGTCGATCTCGACTGTCACATGCAGGTAGCGCAGGGCATCGGCATCCAGCGTGCGCTGTAGCGGGCTCAATGTCACGCCTTTGCCGTCGGCGGGACGGTCGCTTTGGGCGGCCAGCGCCATTGCACGTTCCTGCACCTTCTGGGCAAAGACAGCGGGTTTGGCCACGGCATCCACCAGGCGCCAGGCCACGGCTTTGTCGCCGCGCACACCTTCCGCACTGGTGCAGAACAGATCGGCCAGGTCATGGCGCACATGGCGCTTGTCGGTAATGCGCGTCAGGCCGCCGGTGCCGGGCAGCACGCCCAGCAAGGGGACTTCGGGCAGGCTCACCGCGCTGGAGCGGTCGTCCACCAAGATGATTTCGTCGCAGGCCAGGGCTAACTCATAGCCACCACCCGCGCAGGCGCCATTGACGGCTGCCAGGAATTTCAAACCGCTGTGTGTCGAGGAGTCTTCCAGGCCATTGCGGGTTTCGTTGGTGAACTTGCAGAAGTTCACCTTCCAGGCGTGGCTGCTGACGCCCAACATGAAGATATTGGCGCCGGAGCAGAACACGCGGTCGCGGGCAGAGGTCATGACCACGGTGCGCACTTCGGGATGTTCAAAGCGGATGCGGCCAATGGCATCGTTCAGTTCAATATCCACACCCAGGTCATAGCTGTTGAGCTTGAGCTTGTAGCCGGGGCGCAGACCGGCGTTTTCGTCAAAATCGGCCTTGAGGGTGGCCACCGGGCCGTCGAAGGCAAGCTTCCAGTGCTTGTACTGGGAAGGGGTTGTTTGGTATTCGACTCGGCTGGGACTGTTCACGGTCTGCTCTCCTTGATTTGAAGCATTAAAATGCGTTGATCGATGTTAGTATACGCATGATAGTGCATATTTCAAATCGAGATAATGCATTTTTATGCATCTTTCGAAAATATTTCAAGATGGCAGCTGCAGAACCTTTCGAACCATGGCCCGCAAGGCCACAAAAGTCGGCTCCAGTGGCTGCGCGCTGGTGTCGAGCTTGTATTGGGCCTTGGAATAGAAAGCCGCACGGCCGGTGAGGATGCCCTTCAGGTCCTCCATAGCTTCCTTACTGGCCGCCATGGGGCGCAAGTCGCCCTGGGCTGCCACGCGCTTCATATGGTCCTCGGGGTCGGCTTGCAGCCAGACGGTGGTGCAGTGGGCGAGCAACTGGTTGAAGGTGGCGGCGTCCGACACCAGGCCGCCCGGCGTGGCGATCACCGCCTCGGGGTAGATCTGAATAGATTCTTCCAGCGCCCGCCGTTCGTAGCGTCTGTAGGCATTGACGCCATAGAGCGCCTGGATTTCGGACACGCTGCAGCCGGCAAACTTTTCGATCTCGCGGCTCAACTCGACAAAAGGAAAGCCGAGGTCATCGGCCAGCATTTGCCCCAACGTGGACTTGCCCGCGCCGCGCAGGCCAATCAGGGCGATGCGCGGACTCAGGACCGCATTGCCACCACCCGTGCCCAGCATTTCGCCAATGGCAATGCGCACGCGCTGCAGGGTGGCGTCGTCGCGCTGCTCCAGCAATTCACGAATCATGAGCCACTCGGGGGACGAAGTGGTGACATCGCCAATCAACTCCCCCAGTGAACACTGCAAGGCACCGGCTACTTGCAGCAACACCAGGATGGAGGCATTGCCCACGCCGTATTCCAGATTGGCCAGATGCCGCTCGGACACATCGGCGACCTGGGCCAGGGCCTTGCGAGTCATGCCCCGGCGTGCGCGCAGTGCGCGTACGCGGTCACCGAGTGCCGATAGAAAGGGGTTTTTCTCACTGGTTTGCGACCCCTCGCCAGGACCGGCAAGGGTTTGGGGGAGCTCCTGGTAGGCCGGGTTTGCAGTAGGTGCTAACCCTGATTCGTGCAATATAGTGCTTGACATGGGGTGGGAGAAACTTTATGGTTCGTGCCTGCACAATAATTCATATCATTGAAAAGTGCAAGCGCAATAGTCAAACGGAGTTTGCAGCATGTTACCTACTCAATTTCGCGAACAGATTGCCGAACTGAGCGCCCAACTGGCCGGGCGAGCGCTCGATGCCGGCCTGGATGCCTGGCTAAATGCCGAGCTCGGTGTTGCAAGCACCACCTACGCGCGGCTGAAGCAAAGCTGCACCAACGGCGTCGCCGAGGGCTGGTTGTGCGGCCGCGAAGGTGGTGGCATCCGCTACGGGCGTATCTTCAAACCGGCCCCCGAACTGCACGGCTTCTCGGTCGATGTGGTCGACATGACGGACATCGCCGGCCCCCACCACACCCACCCCAATGGCGAGATCGACCTGATCATGCCGCTGGACGACGGCGCGCAGTTTGATGGTCGCCCTGCCGGTTGGCTGGTCTGCCCACCGGGTAGCGCCCACCGGCCCACCGTTGCGGGTGGGCGCGCCCTGGTTCTTTATCTGTTGCCTGAAGGCAGCATCCAATTCACACGCTGATCCATCCATATGACCGAACTCCTTTCCAATTTTCTCGCTGGCCAATGGCAAACCGGTAGCGGCGCAGGCACCGCGCTGATCGACCCTGTACTCGGGACCGAACTGGTGCGCGTGGATGCCACCGGCCTGGACCTGGCGGCAGGCTTTGCCTTTGCACGTGAACAAGGCGGCGCTGCGTTGCGCGCACTGAGCTACCGCGAGCGCGCCGCCATGCTGGCGGCTGCTGTCAAGGCACTGCAGGCCAACCGTGACGCCTATTACGAGATTGCCACGGCCAACAGCGGTACGGTCAAGAATGATTCTGCCGTGGACATTGATGGCGGCATCTTCACGCTGGGCACCTACGCCAAGCTCGGTGAGACGCTGGGCGACCGCAACTACCTGCTGGATGGCGAAGCCGTGCGCTTAGGCAAAGACCCGCTGTTCCAGTCCCAGCATGTACTGGTGCCAACACGCGGCGTGGCGCTGTTCATCAATGCCTTTAATTTCCCCGGCTGGGGCTTGTGGGAAAAAGCGGCGCCGGCCCTGTTGTCCGGCGTACCGGTGATCGTCAAGCCCGCCACGGCCACAGCCTGGCTGACCCAGCGTATGGTCAAGGATGTGGTCGATGCCGGCATCTTCCCGCCGGGCGCGCTGTCCGTGGTGTGCGGCAGTTCGGCCGGGCTGATGGACGCCTTGCAGACCTTTGACGTCGTGTCCTTCACTGGATCGGCCGAAACGGCAGCCGTGATCCGCTCCCACCCCGCCGTGGCGCAACGCTTTGTGCGGGTCAATATCGAGGCCGACAGTGTGAACTCGGCCTTGCTCTTGCCCGACGCGGCACCCGGCAGTGAAGCCTTCGACTTGCTGGCCAAGGAAGTGGCACGCGAGATGACGGTCAAGTCCGGGCAAAAGTGCACGGC
>CAINUX010000024.1 GCA_903853895.1 uncultured beta proteobacterium
CTGGTGAAATCTCTTTGGCCCACCACGGGGTCTTGTTTTTGGACGAATTCCCCGAGTTCCCCCGCTCGGCGTTAGAAGCTCTGCGCGAGCCGCTGGAAACCGGCTGCATCACCATCTCGCGGGCAGCGCAGCGCTCCGAGTTTCCGGCACGTTTTCAACTGATAGGTGCCATGAACCCCTGCCCCTGCGGCTACCAGGGCTCCAGCGCGCACACCTGCCGCTGCACGCCCGACCAGATCCACCGCTACCAGTCCAAGCTCAGCGGCCCCCTGATGGACCGTATCGACCTGCACGTCGAAGTGCCGACCCTGCCCCACACCGATCTGCTGGGCGCACCCGCGGGGGAAGCCACCGAAAGCATCCGCGAGCGCTGCAATCTAGCGCGTCAGCGGGCCGTGGAGCGCCAGGGCTGTAGCAACATGGCCTTGCAGGGGCAGGCGATTGATCTGCACGTCCTGTTGGACGCCGACGCACTAAGGTTTCTGAACGTAGCGGCCGCCCGATTGGGTTGGTCGGCCCGCGGCACACACCGCGCGCTCAAAGTCGCCCGCACCATTGCCGACCTGGCTGGCTCGCACCACACGCAGGTGGCGCATGTGGCCGAAGCCATGCAGTACCGCCGCACGCTGAGCCGATAGCCGTGACAACTGCACCTCCGCACGGTACACGCTACCAGGTCGGCCTGGTCGGCTGGTTGTCGTTGGCGCAGCTCATCAGCTGGGGCAGTGTGTTCTATACGTTTACGCTGATCATGGAGCCGGTGGAGCGCGAACTCGGCCTGAGCCGGGTTGAGTCATCGCTTGCGTTCAGCCTGGCCCTGTTGGCCGAAGGGCTGATGGCCTACCCGGTGGGCCGCTGGATAGACCGCGGGCACGAGCGCGTCGTCATGACCGGTGGCTCACTGCTGGCCGGGCTATGCCTGTTGGCCCATGGCTGGGTTGACAGCAAGGCCGGGTTGTATGCCGTCTGGATGTGCCTGGGTTGTGCAATGGCCGCCGTTCTGTATTCACCCGTGTTTGCCGTGGTGACCCGGCGCTTCCCCCACGACTTTCGTCGCGCCATCATCACCATGACGTTCCTGGGTGGGCTGGCCAGCACGGTCTTCATTCCACTGACGGCCTGGCTGATCGCCGACTTCGGCTGGCGCCACGCCATGATGGCTCTGGCAGCCCTGCATGTAGCGGTCTGTGCGCCGCTGCATGGCGTGCTGTTGCGCAACGCGCCCCGGCACAGCGCTGCGCACGCCAGCCCGCAGGCACACAACGGCCGCTCACTGAAACAGCACATCCTCAGCGCCCCGTTCTTGCTGATTGGGCTGTTCGTGGTGCTGATGATGTCGGTCACCGTGGCGCTGCCTGCGCACATGGTGAGTCTGCTGCGCGAACACGGCTTGAGTGAGGCCTGGGTCATCGCGATCCCGGCCAGCATCGGTGCCATTCAGGTGCTGGGGCGCTTGCTGCTGTTTTTCTTCGAGCGGCATTTCGATTTGCACCTGGCCAACCGCCTGATTCCCTGTCTGATGCCGTTGGGCCTGGTTGCCCTGCTGGCCGCACCCTGGACTGGCAGCGCCCATGGCGCCGTGGTCATCCTGTTTGTGGTGCTTTGGGGCATTGGCAACGGCATGCTGACCATCGTCAAGGGCACGGCCATTGCCGAATACGTGAACCGCGAGCACGTCGCGTCACTCAACGGCGCCTTGGGGCTGCCGCTGGCACTGGCCCGATCAGCCGCGCCACTGGGCTTGGGCCTGCTTTGGAGCCCGCAGTCTGGTTATGCCCTGGGGCTGGCGGTGTTGCTGTGCCTCAGTTTGCTGGGGGTGGGGGCGCTGATGGCCGCACAGAAGTTGTCAGCTGGCAGGAATCGCTCCTGAATTAATAGCTATACAGCCTTATTTTACGAGGGCTAAAGGCCTATTTTCCTAAAGGCTTTCCCGCGCACGGGGCGCCTACTGGTCCCTGAGCGGCACGCCGTTCTGGCGCAGGTAGGCCAGGATGTCTTTGCTGACCGGCCCAAGGGCGCGAGCTTTTTCGGCCATCTCGGCCGCGCTGCTGGTTTGGCCCAAGGCGGCCAGTGACACGGCCGTGCCCAGCAACCAGCGCTGTTCGTCAGGGCGGGTTTGCAGGGCCATCATGTAGGCGTGCACGCTGTCCTGGTGGCGGCCCAGGCGCTGCGCGGCGTTGGCGCGAATCGCCCACAGGTCGGCCTGGTTGCCCAGTAGCGGCTCCAGACGGGTCAGCATTTCCCAGACTGCGCCAAAGCGGGATTCGGCCAGCTGCATGCGCGCCATTTCCCGCACCAGCGGAACCAGTACCGTGTTCGAAGAGGCAGTCGGGCTGCCGGTCTTGGCGCTGCGTTCGGCCGCGGCGATGGACTGTTGCACCAGGTCGATGGCGGCGTCGCGCGAGCCGGAGTTCCACAGGTTTTGTGCCTGCGCAATAGCGTCGCCACCCGCTTGTTGCTGCCGTTGGATGGTGGGTGCGTTGCTCTCGCTGGCGGGTGCCGGGGCCGACGTCGCGGGCGGGGATGCTGTGCGGACCTTAGGGCGCTCGGTCGCGGCAGCTACAGCGGGCGTTGGCGCGGGCGATTGGACTGCGACTGGCACCGCAACGGGGGTAGGTGTTGACAGCAAAGCGTCCAGAGCCTTGCGGGCTGACAGACTTGACTCCATGCGCAAGGTCATGGAAGTTGCTGCACCGACCACTGAGCCGGTCGCTGAACTGCCCGCATCCTCAGGTGCGGCGGCACGTGTGCTGGGATCGGATTCGGGGACCTGGCTATCTGCCGGTGCCGAGGCAGGAGGAACGACGGGACTGGTAACTGCCGCAGCGGAACCGGGCACTGATGCAGCGGCCGCAGGGGTGGCCGTTATGTCTACACGGATGGCGGCTGCTTCGCTTTGCCACCACAGCCAGGCACCGGCGGAAACAGTCGCTATGGCCAATGCGGCCATGCCCAGCCACAGACCCACGCGGCTTTTGGGGGGCACCCTGGCGATGGGTTTGCCAAACGAGACGCTTGCGGTTCCATGCCGCAAGGCCGATGTGGCGGGTGTCGTGCCAGGGGATGCAGTGGGTGCGTGGGCTTCCTTGCGCTGGTCCAGGTCGCGCAGCATTTTGTTGATCACACTCACAGCTTGCTCCTGGCGGGAGTGCGTAACTCGCTGTCTGAAAAAAGTCCCGTCGGTCGTGGTGGAGAGCGCTTGGTCCACAGGCGGCGCCACCATGGCGGCTGCGGCACCACGCCGGGCGTGTCGGTGGCGGCCAGCTTCACATGGGCTGCGTTGACGCGGTGCACGTTCTCACCATAGGCTAGCATCAGGCACTTGTGCGCCAGCACGTTGATCAGCCGGGGGACACCGCCGCTGATGCGGGCAATGGCCTTGGCCGCCGCAGGCTCAAACACCTGCACGTCGGTGTGGGCATCCGCAGCCGCTGTGGTCAACCGGTGCACCAGATAGACCGGAACCCGGTCGGCGGCCATCGGTCCCAAATACTCGCTAAAAGTGATGCGTTGCATCAACTGGCGTATTTCCGGGCGGGCCAGCTTGGCGTCCAGCTCGGGTTGGCCCAGCAAGACCAGTTGCAGCAGCTTGCGCTTCTCGGTTTCCAGGTTGGACAACAGGCGCAGGCTTTCCACGGTGCGCAACGGGATGGCCTGTGCCTCGTCGATACAGACCACCACCTGCCGTCCTTCGAGGGCATGGGCCAGCAGGCAATCGCGCAGGGCATTGAGCACACTGTGGCGGCTGATGGGGGGTGTCAGCTTGATGCTGAGTTCCAGCGCCAAGGCCATCAGCAGGTCGTCGGGCCCCATGTCGGGATTGGGGATGTAGGCCGTGACAAACTCGCCCTGCAGGGTTTTGAGCAACTGGCGGCACAGCACCGTTTTGCCGCACCCCACCTCACCCACAATTTTCAAAAAACCTTCGCCGCTACGCAGGGCCACCAGCAGCGTGTTGAGCGCAGCCTGGGCGCTCTCGTGGGGGTAAAAAAAGGACGAGTCGGGCGTGATCGAAAACGGGGCCTCACGCAGAGAAAAGTGCCCCAGGTACATCAGCGTGCCGGCCCAGCAGGTTCGACGTTGTAGGTGCTGCCGTCCATGCGGATGACGCGGGCGCGGCTGGCGTCCATGTCGTCCAGTGCGGCCTTGGTGCGTCGGGTCTGGGTCTCCCAGTCATCCGCACTGCGGATGATGGTGGGCTTGATCAGCACCACCAGTTCTTTCTTGCGGCCCGAATTGGCCTTGTGGCCCAGGATGGACGACAGGAAGGGCACATCACCAGTGCCTGGCATGCCAGACGACGTGCGGTTGGATTCCATTTGCATCAATCCGCCTATGGCCACAATATTGCCATCCTGTATGCGCACCATGGTGTCCGATTCATTGACGGAGCTCGATGCCAGCGGCAGCTTGTAGTTGCCAATCGTGCCCAGGTCAATCTGCTTGGTTTTCTCGGTCACGTTGGTCACCGAGGGTCGCACATGCAAGGTGATGTTGTTGCCGTCGTCGATCTGGGGCGTGACGTCCAGCGCAATGCCGGAGAAGAACGGCGTCAGCGTCAGCGTGGGCAGGGTCGGTGCCGTAGAGCTGGTGGTGGACGACGCAGCGGTTGATGCCGTGCCGCCAGAGACATTGGTCACGAAAAATTCGTCGGTGCCGACCTTCAGCAGTGCCTTCTGGTTGTTCATGGTGGCAATGCGGGGACTGCTCAGGATTTGAATGTCGCCGCGTGTCTCCAGAAAGCCCAGCACGGCCTGGAAGCCATCGGTGGCCAGGGCCAGCCCAAACAGGCCGCCACCGGCGCCCGGCAGAGAAAGTGTGTCCGCCAGAGTAGACGCCGCCAGCGTGGGAAACCCGGGAACATTGTTGGTCACGCCATTGACCAGCACATTGTTGGCCGTGCCGCCGCCAACCGTGCCCATGACCCCGGTGTATTTGCCACTGTTGCGCAGTGCTGACCAGTCAATGCCACTCTGGAACCCGTCGCGCAATTCCACTTCCACAATCTTGGCTTCCAGCATCACCTGGCGCTCTACCGCAATCTGTGCAGCCTTGAGGAACTGGGCCACCTGGCGCAGTTCATCGGGCATGCCGCGCACGGCCATGATGCCTGCCTGCGGGCTGACAATCACATTGCGCCCCACTCCACCACCGAGCATGCCCTTGACCGCGTCGGACAGCTCGGCCCAGAAGTCGGTGCGTGAACTGGTGGTGACGCGGCTGCCAATTTGCTGGGTGCTGGCTCCGGCGCCATTGCTGGATCCGCTGGTTCCGCTGGCAGCGCCTGTGCTGTTGGTGTTGCTGTTGTTCGCGTTGCTGGTATTGCCGGACGAGCCTGACGACACCCGTAGTTCGCTGGTGCCCTCGCGCAAGGCATGTGGGTAGTTGATGGTGAACACCCGGGTTTGCAGGCTCGGGGCATACACCACAATGCGCCGACCCTCAATTTTGAAGTCGTAGCCATACACGTCGCGAATGGCTTCCAGTGCCTCGGTGACCGTCACACCCCGCAGGGTGACCGACAGCTTGCCCGAGACGTCGGGGTGCATCAGCATGCTGTAGCGGGTGTCGGCGACGATGGCCAAAAACACCTCACGCGCCTGGGCATCATTGACCAGCAAATCCAGCTTGGGCTCCGCAGGTGCGGGCATCGCTTTGGGTGCTGGCTCGGCCAGCGCATCGCTTACCTTGGTGGGCACTACGGCAGAAGGTTTGACGGCAGGCATGGCTAACTCAGCCCGTACCGTGTCGCTGACATCGGGCGTGCGCAGGGGTCGATCCGCAGCACAACCGGCAAGCAGACTCGCTACGAGCAGGGCGCCGACCGATAGGCCCGATGGAAACTTTTTCGTCATGGTGGCGGCTTTGGTAGTCATGTGCGTGAGTCTCACGATGGGGTATCTTCGCACGCAGCGGCTGGCGCTGGGGGATTGGGGGCCGGGGGTGGCGTATTGGGTTTTGTGCGCAGATTGGCTTTGGGGCGCTTGCCAGCCGGGGACGCAGTGGCTGCCGGGGCGCCGGATGCGCTGTCGGAGGGTGGTGTGAAGGCCGAGCAGAGCGGCTTGGCGGGAATTGATTTGCGCGTGATACCCGCAAAGCGCGGCACCTTGATCACGGTGTTGCCGTCGTGCAGCCACACTTCGGTCTCGGTGATGCGTTCAACCCGCAGGCTGCCCACGGTGTCGCCTGGCGCATACAGCCGCGTGCCGACCACCAGGAATGATTGGTCACCGCGTATCAGCACCGACATACCTTCAACGGCCTTGGGCAATGGTCCGCCCGACGTAGTCTCAGCAGGCTCCACGGTTGGGTCGCGGGCCTCCTGCGCGCCCACTGGCGCGCTGACCCACAGTATTGACACGGCAACGCCAGCCATTGCCCAGTTGCGGAGGTGAACGGTGTAGATCATGGTGGCACCCCCACTACGTAGACCTGCAGTGTCAATTCGGGTGCCTGTTTGGTGGTTTTGATTTGGAGATTGCCCCATCGCATCGTAGGCAGGGCGTTCTCGAGCGTCCGAACATAGCGCACCAACTCGGCGTACGAGCCGGACACGCTGAGTTCGAGGCCTCTGCGCGACAGCACCGCCGGGGCGGCAGTATTGGCCGCGGGTGTCGTCGTAGCCTTGGGACTGACTGCATCTTGCGCGAGCGTCGCGGTTCTGATCAGGGTCAGGCCTTCCTGGCGCCGCAAAAACTGCACCAGGGCTTGTTCGATAGCCGGCCCACCCTCAGCCTGGGGCGCCACCGCCCTGATGTCCTGGTTGATGGCGTCCAAGCGCAGATTGGCCTCGGCAATCTGGTCGCGCACTACCTTGCTGGCATCCACCGGTTGGGCCACGGACTTCAATTCGTCGCGCAGGCGTTGCAGTTCGGTACCCTGCGCCGCAAAGCGCAGTTTGGCTTGCTTGTTCACCAGTTGTGCGGGCGACAGCCACACTGTGTCTGCCAACGCTAGCGCGGAGATGAGGATCGCCAAGAACAGGAACACGCGCTCCCGCAATTGCATGGCATCCACGCGCAGTGCCAGTTTTTGCCATTGCTGCTTCATGGTTTTGACCCCGGTGCGCTTGTCGCAGTTCTGCTAACGATTGCAGGCGGCTCGATACTGACCAGGTTGAAGGACCAGACGGCACGCGCTAGCGCCTGAGGTGCCGACGCAGCGGAAGCAGCCGCGCCAGGCACGGTGACCGTCGCTGCTGTGGCATTCTCCACTTTCACCGTGTCCAGCTTGAGGCCTTGCATCAGCGGGCTGACTGACAGCCTGTCCACCCAGTCATTCAATGCAGCAGGCTCCAGCGTGAAACCGGTGACTTCGAAGCGGGAGCCGTCCATCCGCACATCGGTGATCCACACAACTGCCGGAATACTGCGCGCCACCCACGTCAGCCGATCCGAGTGACCCCAACCGGGACGGAACATGCCCTCGACCAATGCTTCTTTCAGCTGTTCGCGTTGCGCAACCGCATTGCGCCGTTCTTGCAATTGCGACAGCAGCGCCGGGTCCGCCGGGGCTGCGTTGGCCTGGCTTCGCTGGATGGCGGCCTTCAGGCTCTCCACGTCACGGGCTTGGGCACTGATGGACTGGCTAAACGCCTCACTGCCACGGTCCAGATTCCAGACCCAGGCACCGCACAGCGCTCCGCCCAGCACCAGGAACACCGCCAGCGCAATGGCCATTGTGTGCGCAGAAAAGTAACGCTTTTGCGTTAACAGTATCGGCGTACAAAGATTGATTTGCTGGGGCATGGTGGGTGGTGGTCAGCAGGCTTACAGCTTGCGGGTTTCGGTGCGCAACAGCACTCCCAGCAGGGGCAAACAATAAATCTGGTCGGCCATAGGGATGGCGTGCAGGCCCGGGAACTGATCTTCCAGGGCCATGGCAGTCACGGTTTGTCCCATCTCGCGGCTTAACCAGGTTGCAAGCTCTGCCGAGCGGTCACCGGCAGTGACGCGCAGCCCACCCAGTGGCATGCTGGACCAGGTGCGGTCCCACAAGTCCAGTGAGCGCTGCACCTCCACCACAAAACGCTGTACCCGATCTGCATCGCCATGGTCGGACGATGTGGCGGTGCCCATGGCGCCGCCACCGCCCGCGTAGTCGGGCACGTATTCACCCACGGGGGTGAATGCATCGGGCAGGTCCTCGGCCGTGGCGTCGTGGACTGCGCCCCAGGGCATGGTCAAAAAGCCGGCGGGCAAGTCCAGGCGTCGGGTAAAAAACAATTCTTCATTGGCGCTGATAGTCAGCACGGCCTGGCGCTCATCCGAAATCAGAAGGGCGGCGTCGGCTCGCTCCAATCGGCCATCGTGCCTGGCCAATGCGCTTTGCAGATTGCGCTGGGCCGTTTCCTGGATGTCGACTACCGGAACCTTCCAGTTCAGGGCGTCCCCCAGGGCCATCACCTCACGCACGACTTCATTCTTGGCGGCCACCACGAACAGGTGGTTGGGGCCTTTTTGTTGTCCGTCACCCACCTGCATCACATCCAGCGTGATGTCGTCGATGTGGACGTTGACCATCTCCCGAATCTGGAAGCGGGCCGCAGCACGCAGCTCTTCGGGTGCGACCGGCGGGGCGTCGATCTGCAGCAACTGGTATTGCTCGGGGCGCAGCATGATGTGCCCCACCAGGCCCTTGAGACCCAGCCCCTGCAAGCGGCGCACAAAGTCTTCCATGCTGTCCGCACCCTGGTGCTCCACCCCCATTTGCTGAACTGCAAACAAGCCCTCTGAACTGGCCTTTGCCCTCAAGTACGCAAACGTGCCTGCCGACCAGGACGCGATGACCTGGTCTTGCGATGACTTGCCTGTCCAGGGCCAGCGCATGCCTAGATGTGCTCCTGCGGGGCGGGCTGGTTATGGGGACGGATGGCTTCAATCATGGGTGGCCTAGCAATTGAAAAATTGCTCTCATTTTAATAGCTGTCAGCGCAATCATGTCACCGATTCACGGGCTTTGGCCCAAAGTCTGGTAATTTCGACGCCTATTTGCATCAATAGTTCTCGCGACGGTAGATCAAGGGGCTTCGAAAGATGCCAAAAGTTGCGAGGCCGACGGTGCTCGGCAGGTAAATCGGTGCATTGAGCGAGATGTTGACATTGCCGTTCACACCCGGTGCGGCCAAAGTGAAGGTTCTGACACCTGCAACGACTGCGGCAGTGCCCGGGCTAACCACCGCTACCCCACCGCCAAGGCCATTCACAATGTTGGCCACTACATTGCCTCCAGCACCGGTCAGATTGCTGTTGAACGCGCTAATGCTGTCCGTCGCACTCGTCACCCAATTGGCCCCGGCGTTGTAGTACTGCACGGTTGCGGTCATGGGCAGCGGCAAGCGCTCGGAACCGTAGGCATTGGGTATGCGGATGCGGCCACTCACTACCTTGACGCCGCCTTCGACGGAAGTCGCAGCAGGTGCGCGCAATGACACCACACCGTCGGCGTCGGTCGCACGGACAAAAACACTGGTCGGCAGTGTCGGGGCGGTGGAGAATGTGAACAGAGGGGCGGCCAGTGACGCAGCGTTCGAGCCATTGGTAAAAGTGGATGCCGCGGCCACATTTGCAGACATGGCACCGCCAGGCGCAATTGCCGCAATGGACGCGCCACCCTTGGTAGCCGCCGCGCTCAATGTCACTGCTTTGGCGAAACTGCCGGCATAGTTTGTCGTAAGTGCGCCTGCCAGATTCCTGGCGTTTACCAGCGCGCTGAAGGCCTGGCCTGAGTAGACCATTCCCCCGGCGGGACACGCATTAACTGACAGGCCGCTCGCGGTTGCACCGGCATATGGTGCGGACAAAGTCAAAGAGATGGCACTGGGGATAGCGGAGACGAGGTACTCCACCGCGCCGATTTGAATCGTGTTGCCGGGCGATAAGGCTGAAAGAAACGAAGTACCGGTAGCAGTCACCGCCGTTGACCCTGAGGTAACACTTGCGGTTCCAACCGTCGCCGCACAGGCCAGCGGGCCGGTTGCCGAGGTGTCGAAATGGTCAGGAACAAACCGGCCCAAAGACACGGCGGTTTTGTTGCCGATGCTGCATCCATATTTGCCACTTGCTATTACGTCAGACAGGTTGGTGTCGCTGGCAGTACTGGTCACGCAATCCCCTGAGCCACTATCAACCGCCGTATAGCTATCGTCGCGGTATGCGCCTGGAGCCAAATACAGGTAACCCACTTCGGAGTAGGTGGCGTTGACCACCGCCGCGTTGCCGATCAGCGTAGCGGGGCTGAGGGTGCCTACAGTGCCACCCGGGGCCACAGAGGTATCCTGCGAAGTGATCTGGGCCGTTAACTTGGTGGCATCCCGAGTCAAGGTTCCCGCATAGTTGGCGCCCGTGCTGGTTGTCGCCTGCAAGCTGAAGTTGGCGCCCGCTTTGATGGTTGGTGTGGCCGTTGATGATGGCGCCGCAGCAGTGGCTGTGGTCACCAAGGTAGCCGCTGACGGGCGTACTGAGAAATTGTCTGTAGAACATCCGACAATGCTTGGCGCCTGGTTGGCGTCGGTCACCCGGCAGCGCAAATCAGGATAAGCCTTGGTCACGGTCATCGCCGCGGTGCTTTTTCGTCCCAGGTCCGTGGGTTGGCCGGTCTTGGTAAAGGTCAGCGTCTGGCTGACCGCGGGGCTGATGGCCGTGCGTGACGCGCATGCCGTCGCCCCGGAGCCATCCACCAGTTCCACGGTGACGCTCTTGTCCACGTCAGACGCGTACAAGGTTTCTGCCGCGTCTGCCGTGCCGTCGCTGTTGGCATCCTTGAGCGCCACAACGTCGAATGCGAATGCTGTTCCGGCCAATTTGGTGTACAGGTGCCCATTCAAGGCAGCAGCCCCACTCTCCACGCAATTGAATCCAAATGGCACCGCGCACACAAACGCGCGGCTGGCGTCGCAGGTGGTACCAGTCGTATAGTCTGCGGCGATGCACGCGGCGGCTGTGCCCGTGTGCTCCGTGATGGCGCCTGATGTGACGTTGATGTTCAGGGAACCGGTCAGGTTGTCGCTTAAACCGAATGTGACGCTGGTTTCGTTGGCAAAGGAATAGCTCGCGGTGCCTGCCCCTGCCACGATAGATGTCAGCGAGTTAATGGCACCTCCTGCCACATTGGACCAGGTGCCGCGGGCTGGTGTGGTGCTGAGATTCATGCTGGTGCCCGCCAGTGTGAACAAGGCGTGCGTTGAGTCGTGCGCTTCGATGGTGATGCTGGCGGGTGCCGTGCAGCTGGAGGTTGTGCCATCGTGAACGATATGGAAGTGGTCCAACGAGGTGCAAGATGACCGGGTCAGGAGCATGTCGGCCAAGGCCTGGGGCGCGCTGATTTCTACGCCATAGATGTAGACCTCATCAATGCTGCCGTTGGCGCTGTTGGGCGTTCCACCAGTGGGGGTAATGCCAGACGTGCGGTTGTCGCCAACATAGACGGTGCTCAGTCCGGGCATGAAGCCATTGGTCGTGCCCCGTGTGGGGATTCCGTTTTGCAGCGCACCATCCAGAAAAATTTGCAAAACCGTCTGGTTGGTGCCAGCGCGCACGTTCCAGGCAATACCGACGTGGTGCCAGGTATTTGCTGCAAAGGTTTTGGCAGGTGCGGTCGCAGTGACTGTGGCCCCTACGGTGTCGGTCACGGCGAAAGTGAGTGCGCCGGCAGCCGATTTCATCAGGAAGAACGGGCGGTTGGCCACGGTAGTGGCATCCAACAGCATCGCAGCAGAACCCGCAGCGTTCCAGGCAAGATTGGAGTTAAACCAGAAATCAATCGCACCCTGGTTGCCAGGGGTAATGGGTGTGGACACCGCACCAATGACGGTGTTCAAAGTGTTGAGTGGAAAGCTGCCTCCCCGGCACAACTTGCCCCCGGGGAACAGGCCGGGTGCGACACTGGCGGCAAGGCCAACGCGTGACGCATGCTGGCTGTTTCCAGAGGTGTCCTTGATCTCGCCCGCGCCGCCCGTCCAGGCACCTTCGTCGAAGCGGTATTCCGCACTTTTGGTTGCCAGCTGGTTGGCCGGATACCACAGCACAGCGGTACCGACGGTCGTATCAATGAAGTTCTGGTTGTAGGCGTACTGTGTGAAATCGGTGGTGGTGAGCTGCACGCCCACGGTAGCTCCCGATCCCGTTGAAGAGCCTGTGGTGTATTGGTAGCGAAAGTTGCCGTTGACGCCAGTCGTGCTCTCCAACAGCTGTACCTGAAAGTTGTAACGGGTGGTCGTGTTGTACAGCTTGACATTGACCCAGGAGATGACAAAGCGGCGATTGGGTGCAGTACCAAGCAATTCATATTGCACCGAGGCCCCGGCAGTGGAGTTGGCCGAGCCAGCGACGATGTCCAGCCAGTAAGGCAGCATCAGTTTTTGTGGCACGGCGTTGGGGCAGCCCGTCGGAGCCCCCCCCGCTGCTGTTGTGATGGGCAGTGCCTGGGAACTGTAGTCGCGGTGAAAACCCGATACATCGGCGCCATACGCCAGTATTCCGTTTGAATACACGCGCACGCTGCTGTAAGCCACACCACCAAAGGTAAACGTGAATCCACCAGGAAGTGCTATGTCGGCCCAATCGTCATCTCCATTCTGGTAGCTGGTACACCCCGGCGACGCGCCGCTGGCGTGCCAAGTGACGCTGCTTGCCGCTCCGCTGGGGGTATCGTAGGCAAACACATCATTGCGATAGGCGTAGGTCTGCGCCTGTGCAGGAGCAACCGCCAGGCCCAGCCAGGCCCAGCACAACCCAACAAAACACCGCATTACGAACCTGAAATTCAGAAGGGGCTGGTGCACGGCTATATCTCCAAATATGTTGACACGCTGCGCTCTACGTATCCTATGCTGGGGAGCGTGCCAGCGGATACTCCTGTGGACGAGAACTGGAATATTTGGGGCGAAACACCCGGTGCCATTCCGCAATTCGCACACCTAGCCACCCTGCCAGTCACCGTAGTGGCCGCCACAATGGTGGTGGGTCCACCGTTCTCAGCAGTGGTTGCCTGCGCCTGTCCAAGCAGACACATCGCGCCCAGCACCACCACCAAATGGCGGCGCAAAACCTTTAGCAGAGCGAAACACACAATTGCCATGATTGACTCCGTTTAGCTATATTTTTAATAGCTACAAATCCAATATACACGAGGGCTAGAAGGTGATTGGAGCAATACTTTGTCGGTCGCCCTGCCCTTCACCGTTCAACCGAAGCCGAAACGCTGCGCTCGGTATAGCCCACAGAACCCACTGTTCCGGACGACGCGACAGATTGCAGCCGAAAGATGTACACCGTCGTCGATCCATCGGTAAAGCTCGACAGCGTGCAAGAAACGGCCAGGTTGAACCCATCAATCGAAGCTGGCGGCGTAGTGGCCCAGCACGCAGTTACGCCCACGCCCTGACTGGCAATGGCCCATTCCAAACCAGCCCGCGCGGCCCAGTAGGCCCGTGAACCTTGCACATCTTGCGCTGAATTCAACTGCTGTGTGTTGGAAAAACTCACCATAAACGCCCCCAGCGCGGCCAGCATCACCACCAGAAACACGGCGGCAATGGCGGCAAAGCCGCGTTGGTGTGAACGCTGGGGCTTCATGGCGTGTTGTTCACGTGTACTTCGTGGTAGACGCTGACCGACTCACCGGAGTTGGAGAACGTCAGCGAAAGCTGCACCAATGCGTTGCGAATATCTGCTGTGCTGTACGCAAAATCGCAAGTCGCCTCGGTGGCAATGAGGGGGGTGGTGCCCGCAGTCGGCGCCGGGCAGGACGGGCTGTAGGCATAGCTGGCGTTGCGATACAGGCGACCGCCGGAGCACATGTACGACACAATAGTCTCGTCCCCAGGGATTACATGGAACCGGTTGCTAGCAGACTCCAGTGGAAACTGGGTTGTATTCCCCACCATGCGCACCCGGGTTTCGGACGCACTCAGCGGGCTAACGTCTACAGCCGTCACGGTTGCCGTGTTATTGCCCGCATAGGCGTCGGCACCGGCAATCCCCAGGTTGTAAACCGCCACCCGATCGTTCACCTGGATTTGCTGGTCGACCGGAAGGGCCGTGTTCAGGCCCAGCATATTGAACGAATCGTCCGCCACATCAAAGCGCAGACTGGAGTTATCGGTCGGAACCGGGGTGATGTCTTGCGTGCGGTAGCGTCCGCCCATCCGGGTGGGAATGAACTCAATGCACTGGTTGCCGCCCGTGCCTCCCAGGCGGATGCTGTTGGGCAGAGCCTTGCGGATATCGCGCGCCATGCGCCGAACCGCCGTGTCGGCCACGTCGGCAATGCCGGCACGCCGGGCAGTATCAAAGTAGGCGTCAATCGGGCTCTTCATGAACACGGCTACGGTACCGCCAATCACGCCCATGATCACAATCACCATGATCAACTCGACCAAAGTGAATCCGGATTGTGTGTGCTGCCGGGTCATAGAGTCAGTAGTTGCTTCTGTAGCCGGTCATGGCAATGTCATTCCCGCCCCCGCTTACCGTCACGGTGACGCGCTTGTGGGGAATGCCACTGATATTCGCTGGCGCGTCCACCACTATCGCTACGGTGTAGGTACTCAGGCTGGTTGGCCAGTCGGTAAAGAGTGCCTTCGTCTGGCCGTTGAAATCATCAACATCGTCCATGGTCGCCCGCGTGGTCTCACCGCTAACGCCATCCGGGTCAACGTATTCCTTTTGCAATATTTCTTCAAGTATGGAGTCCGCCAGCGCCATGGCTTGCTTGCGCACCATGGGGTCTGCGCTGGATTTCACGGCATTGTTCGACACCGCCAGAATCCCAGCCAGCCCTGCACCCACCACCACAATGAAGATGATGACTTCAATCAGGGTGAAGCCGCGCTGCACAGAGTTATTCATGGACATACCCAGTGGCGGCCTCGACGATAACTGAGCGGTCAACGCTCGCCACCTGAATCGTCTGCGTGGCCATGGCAGCGCCCAAGCTGGTGATGGGCTGACCCAATCCATTGAAATTGAAACTGGTAGGGGCCGCTGTGTACGCAACGCCAGGCCTCGCAGTCAGAACAACCGGGGCAGCCCCGTTAGGACCGCTCAGGGTTCCGGCAGTGGTGCAGTCAAAGGTGGCCGCATTGGCGGCAATCGTCAGGGTGGTGGAGTTGCTGCCGCCAAAGGTCACACAAACAGTGCGGCGTTGTGCAATGGCGGTCTTTTGTGCATAGCGCAGATAGCCCAGTGTTTCGTCGTGGAAGCCGCGTGCATAAATATCGTTGCTATCGAACAGGCGCGGCGCGGCAAACACTGCCAGAACACCCAAAATGACGATGACCATAATCAGTTCGATCAAAGTGAAGCCATGTACGTCGCGCCCACAACGCGGAATTTGAGCAGATGATTGCGTGCATGGATTGATCAACATTGCAACGTGTTTTCGCTAAAACTTTAAGAACTTTGACAATTCAGAACCCCG
The DNA here is from genome assembly GCA_903853895.1 of uncultured beta proteobacterium. Lineage (GTDB taxonomy): Bacteria > Pseudomonadota > Gammaproteobacteria > Burkholderiales > Burkholderiaceae_C > Allorhodoferax. Next base: position 15,421 of record CAINUX010000024.1, read on the forward strand.
CACATTCGAAACTGGTCTTTGCAAACCGTCAATCAACTGAGAATCTACAGCACCTAGAAGCAACTAAGGCGATGGGGGTATACCGCCATCGCCTTAAATGTTGAGCACCAGAAACAAATCGACTTGCAGTACGACCCGTTAAACGCTATTCATCAGAAAGTTGATACTCAAAAAAGACGAGCGAACAAAAACACAAAGCTCTAAGTAATGACTGCGTTAGTTTGCAGCGCCCGTCGCAGAATATGTAGCGGTTCCAGCGGACGCACAAAGTGCACCACTGCCGTAATTCAAGGTGCACGTCACATCAGTGCCGTTTGTCGTGGAGGCGGTGTCAGCAGTCAGAAACGGCTGCGTACAAACAGCAGTAGTCGTCAGGGTAATCGCAGGGGAAAGCGCCGCTCCAAGATCCGAACATTTGGCAACTTTAATGCACTTACCCGCTGTTACCACCTGCCCCTTGATTGCGCAACCACCGTAGTTGATGGCATTGGCGGACGCCAATGCACCTGCATAACCCTGAAGCGAAGCCAACTGTGCATCCGACTTCAAATCCACGAATTTGGGTAAAGCAACTGCAGCCAGCACACCCAAGATCACGATCACCATCACCAACTCAATCAGGGTAAAACCGCCTTGGTTTTGTTTCATAGTAGTCACCTTTTCAATGAATGTTTCACCGCACCCGGCTTGCACGCTCGGGACCAACGACCAAAATAATCGTGTTCGACATCAAATTCTAGTCCTCCTATATCGAGTTGTGCATGAACTTTAGGTGCTAAATGTATGAATTAGTTCACAAATTTATCGGTAATCAGGCTTTCCGTCAGCGCAAAACCTGCTCAAACCAGCGGTAATTGGCTTGGGGGGACAGGCTCAAAACACCATTGATCGTTTCTACCCGAAACCAAATGGCATCCGCCTCCTGGGCCGGCTCCAGCCCCTGCGGATAGCGCAAGCGGTAGCCGATGCAACCACATTCGGGGTCGAATACCCAACTGCCGGGTGGCGCCGTGCTCACGGTTGCGATCGCTGCGTTGCCTGCAAAGTTGGGCGTATCCTGCAGCAGGGTAAATGGATTGACGGTTTTTGGCTGGGTCGACGCGCTCGGTTGGCGCGTGGCTCTCAGAATTTGCTCCAGAGTCAGGGTGTCGCGCAAGGCTTTGAGGGTCAGTTGCACGGTGAGCCTTTCGGCTTGCCCCTGCACGACCCCCACCTGGCGTTCAAACGCCGCAATCAACGCAACCAGCACTGCAGTAACCAGCGCCCACTCCAGCAGGCGATGATTCACCCAAGGGCTTGCCGCAGCCATAGAACTAACCGCCGCCTTTGCCCATGGCAGCCTGACCGAGGTTCCACAATGGCAGGAATACGCCCAACGCCAACAAGAGCACCAATACGCCAATGACCGCCAACAAGATGGGCTCAATGGCGGCAGACAAGCCCTTGATGTTGTAGTCGGTCTCGCGTTCGTACATCCCAGCGATCTCGAACAGCAGGTTGTCCAGTTCCCCAGTTTCCTCGCCAACATTGATCATTTGCAGCACCACGGGGGTGAATACCCCGGTTGCCGCAGCGCAGCGCGAAATACTCTCGCCGCGTTCAATGCCATCGCGCATTTGTTCAATGCGGGCACCAATGAAGGCGTTGTCTACCGTTTGCGCCACCACGGTCAGGGCCTGCACCAGTGGTACGCCACTTTGGCTGGAGAGCGCAAAGCTGCGGGCGAACCGGGCCAATGTCGCCTTAAGGATGATCTCGCCAATGATGGGCAGTTTGAGCTTGCGCGAATCCCAGCGGTAACGTCCTTCCGTCGTGCGCAGATAGGCGCGCACGGCGATTGCGGCGCCAATGCCAGCGGCGATCAGCAGCGGCCACCACTTGATCATCCAGGCAGAAAATCCCAGCAGCCCTCGCGTGATGAGGGGCAGTTGCGCGTTAAAGCCGGCAAATACCTTGGCAAATACCGGTATGACAAAGATATTGAGAATGATCACGGCAATGACCATTGCAACGATCACAAAAATGGGATAGCGCGTGGCCTGTTTGATGCGCTCGCGCACATCGCGCTCAAACTCCATGTGCTCGTTCAGGCGCAAAAACACTTCGGTGAGTCGGCCGGTCATTTCACCCACCTTGATCATCGAGATATAGAAGCCGCCAAACAGGTTTTGGTGGCGTGCCATGGCAGCGGACAGTTCACGGCCCTGGTCCAGGCTGGAGCGGATGTCTTTGAGCAAATCGACCATGGCCGGTTTGGTGGCCGACGCCTGCAACCCCGAGAAGGCCCGCAAAATCGGCACTCCAGCCTTGTTCAGCGTGTACATCTGGCGCGAGAAGACCATCAAGTCTTCGTCTACTACCGGTTTGCGGTTGAGTCGGGTAAACCAGTTCTCAGTCGTTTCCTCGGTTTGCACTTTGGCCAGCGCAATGTGCACCGGCGTGACGCCAATGGTCTTGAGCTGGTCGGCCACCCCGCCTTCGGTCATCGCTTCCAGCTGGCCGTCAACAGCCTCACCCCGGTTATTTCGGCCCCGCCATTCAAAGACTGCCATGGCGGGTTAGGCCTCTGGGTCCGAGTCGCCCACATCAAAGCCGACGCGCAAGGCCTCGGCCAGCGAGGTGCGTCCCTGGCGAACCAGCTCCAGCGCATGAAACGCCATGGTTTGACCCTTCATGCGCTCCCGCGCGGTGCGCATGAAGGCAGCAGGGTCGGAATGCGAGGCGGCCTGGGTCAGCTCGGCGTCCATCTCCAGCAGTTCATACACGCCCTGGCGCCCTGAATAGCCCGTGCCATTGCAGGCGGAGCAACCCATGCCGCGTTTGGGGGAAGCGGTTTCTCCAGGTGCCAGCATGGTGTCTAGCCAACCCTGCTCCTGGGCCGAAGGCTTGTGTGGCGCAGCGCATTCCTTGCAGTTCAGACGCACCAACCGCTGGGCAATGACCGCTTGCAAGGACGTGGACACCATGAACGGCGGCACACCCATGTCCAGCAAGCGAAACGGCGTGCTCATGGCGTCACGTGTGTGTAGGGTGGACAGCACCAGGTGGCCGGTAATGGCGGCGCGCATGCCGATCTCGGCGGTCTCGGCGTCCCGCATTTCACCCACCAGCACCACATCCGGGTCCTGGCGCAGCACGGCGCGCAGCACGCGGGCAAAGCTCAGTTCAATCTTGTCATTGACCTGCACTTGCGACAGGCCCGGCAGGCGGTATTCGATCGGGTCTTCAACCGTAATGACCTTCAGTTCGGCGGCGTTGATCTCGGCCAGCGCCGCGTACAGCGTGGTCGTCTTGCCCGAACCTGTAGGCCCGGTGACCAGAACCATGCCGGCGCTGCGTCCCAGCACTTCGCGAAAGCGTTTGAGCATGGCGTCGGGCATGCCGATGCTGTCCAGTCGGCGCATGCCTGCGCCCTGGTTGAGCAGCCGCATGACCGCCGCCTCGCCGTAGACGGTTGGCAGAGTCGAGAGGCGCACGTCAATCGTGTTCTCTTTGATGCGCACGCTGAAACGGCCGTCTTGCGGCAGGCGTTTCTCGGAAATGTCCAACCCTGCCATGAGTTTGAGCCGTTGGGCCAGGGCGGCCCCGATGCGTTTGTCGGCCTGGGTCTGTACTTGCAGCACACCGTCCACGCGCACGCGTACCTGCAAGCCATCCTCTTGCGGCTCAATGTGCACATCGGAGGCGCCCACTTGCGTGGCATCTTCAAACAGCGACTGCAGCAGTCGCACCACGGGCGCGCCCTCCAGACCCACGGTGGCGGTGAGTTCTCCAAAGTCGACCGCATCGCCCAGGTCTTTCTCCAAGGCGCGAGCCAGACCGCTGATCTCTTCAGTACGCCGGTACAGCCGGTCGAAGGCCGGGACCAATCCGCTTTCGGGCACCGCCGCAATGGCGATGTTGCGCTTAAGGATGCGGCTGAGTTCGTCAAAGGCAAACAGGTCCAGCGGATCGCCCAGCGCCACCAGCAGCGTGTCGCCCTTGTCTTCCAGCACCAGCGCCTTGAAGCGGCGAGCGGCGGACTCGGGCAGCAGCTTGACCACGTCGGCCCGAAACGGAAATGTCTTGAGGTTGACAAACGGAATGCGCAGCTGGCGCGCCAGCCCGTTGGCCAGCAGTTCTTCGGTAATGATGCCGGTCTCGATCAACAGGCGGCCCATCTTCTTGCCGGTGGTGCGCTGCAGATCCAGGGTTTGCTGCAACTGCTCTTGCGAGATCAGGCGCTGCTGCACCAGCACATCGCCCAGACGCAGTTTCTCTGGACGGCCCGGTGCCGGGCGTGGAGCGTCCGGCGCGTTGGGCGCGCTAGCTGCCATGTTCATGCGCTTGTTCCTTGTGCGTGTAGGCAAAAATAATAGCACGCGGAGCAAGAACTACCTATTGGAAACCCATGTCGGACCTCTGGCGAGGCTGGAGACGCACCGATCGCGCGTCTCGACAGGGAGCTGGTCGGCGTTACGGGTTGATGACACCGTTGTTCACGGTCACATGGGCGCCGACCGACAAGGGGCTGGCGTGCTCCAGTCGCATGGTGGAGCCGTCTTCCATGCGCAAGTCGACGTGGTACACCGTTTCTTTCTTCATGCGCTTTTCCACGGTGTTGCCAGCGTAGCCGCCGCCGACCGCACCCACCACGGTTGCAATGGTCTTGCCCGTGCCGCCTCCCACCTGGTTGCCCAGCAGCCCGCCCAGCACGGCGCCCGCCACTGCACCAGCCCCGCTGCCAGCGCCATCGCGCTGTACCGGGGTGACAGCCGTGACCGTACCGCAATGGGCGCAGATGGCTTTGGGGGGTGGTGGCGGTGGCATGGGCGTGGCCGCTACCACGGGCTGTGTTTCAACTGTGGTTGGTGCCGCCGGTGTCGGTGGGGGAACCGCTGCGACGGCCTTTGGCGCTACTTTTTTGGTAGCGACGTGGGCAGGTTTACTGAGGGCTACAGGCTCATTTGACGTAGAGGCAGCAGGCGCAGCGATAGGCGCTGGCGAACTGGCAGCTATGGCCGCAGGCGGGCTCAGAGCTGGCATGGCAACCGCCGGTGTGGGTGCGGGCGTTGGGGCCGAGCGCATTTGCACCAGTGCCACGCCCATGGCCAGCGTGGTGGCGCCCAAAGCGCCAACTGCCGCCCACAACCAGCGGTTGGGAGCGGATTGAACTTGGCCGGATGAATACAGGGGGGTCGTCGACATAGGGGTCCTTCTAGATGAACCCTTACAACGCAGCAAACCCGAAATAGGCTCACAGGCCCTGAGCCCAAACGGCTTTCAATGTGTAACTGACCGTAAACCGGATGCTACTCTGAGCGGATATTTCAAAAATGATAGCGCGTTAAGCAAGCAGCAAAAGGGCTTTCCGCGACTTATTGCACACACCAATCGTTGGCGCTAGCGATATACTGCAACGCTAGACTCTACGAGACACCCCATGGCACGCAAACAACAAACCGGTTTTACGATCATCGAATTGGTGATGGTTATTGTGATTTTGGGCATTCTGGCGGCGATTGCGCTGCCTAAGTATGTCAGTCTGCAAGCCGACGCACGCAAAGCCAAGTTGAACGGGGCTGTCGGGGCCATGGCTTCAGCATCAGCCATGTCGCATGCCAAATTTTTGGTGGATGGGCTTTTAACTCAGTCGTCGGAGGGTGTTAACAACGTCACGGTAGTCAATGGTTACCCCAACGGACTCACAATTTTGGTGGCGGCTGGTGTGAGCGCCCCAGATTACTCACTATTGCCAGTTGCAACTGCCACTACTGCAACGGTCAGTCCTGAAGGTGTTGCAGCGGCGGCCAACTGTCGGGTTGTTTACACAGCCGCCGTTGTAGCGGCTGTGGGTCCACCGGTAGTCATAACGCCGCCAACCATTGTCGTAACCCAGACGGACTGTTCATAGCATCCGCTTCGTTTTCCAGATTAAAAAGAGCGCCCCAGTGGCGCTCTTTTTCTGCCTACAAATTCGGCGCCAGCAGGCGCTGCAATTCGCTCGGATTCAGATGGCGCCGCTGTGCCAGGTCCTGCAGTTGGTCGTCGCCAATCTTGCCGACACTGAAGTAGCTGCTGTCCGGGTGGGCAATGTAGAAGCCGCTGACGCTGGCCGCCGGGGTCATGGCCACGCTCTCGGTCACGCCCATGCCGACTTCCTCGCACTGCAACAGCGCAAACATGTCTTTCTTGACGCTGTGGTCCGGGCAGGCAGGGTAGCCCGGTGCCGGGCGTATGCCCTGGTATTGCTCGGCAATCAGGGCGTCCGGGCCCAATGACTCCGCAGCCGCATAGCCCCACAGGTCGGTGCGCACTCTTCTGTGCAGGGCTTCGGCAAAGGCCTCGGCCAGCCGGTCGGCCAGCGACTTGAGCAGGATGGACGAGTAGTCGTCGTGCGCGGCCTCAAAGGCCTGGGCGCGTTTGTCGGCGCCAATGCCGGCGGTGACGGCGAACAGACCGGCGTAGTCCAAAATCTCTAAGCCTTTTTGGCCGCTAGCCCCCGTGGAATCTGTGTAATGCGCTCCTGAATTAGTAGCATGCCGCGGCGCCACAAAATCGGCCAGGCAGCGGCTGGGCATCTGCACGCCGTCCACCACCTGCTTCTCGGTTTGCTGGCGCAGGCCGTACCACGTGAGTGCTCGCTCGGTGCGGGTCTCGTCGGTGTAGAAGGCAATATCGTCTTCGTCCACGCTGTTGGCGGGGTACAGGGCGACCACGGCGTTGGCGGTCAGCCAGCGGCCGTCGACAATTTTCTTCAGCATGGCCTGGCCGTCGGCATAGACACGCTTGGCCTCGGCGCCGACGACCGCATCGTCCAGGATCGCTGGGAACGGGCCTGCCAGGTCCCAGGTCTGGAAGAAGGGCCCCCAGTCGATGTACTGGGCCAGCTCGCCCAGGTCAAAGTTCTTGAACACGCGCCGGCCAATGAATTTCGGCACTGTCGGCTGGTAGGTGCTCCAGTCCACCACGGTCTTGTTGGCGCGGGCCTTGTCCAGCGTCCACATGGGGGTTTGCTTCTTGTTGGCGTGCTGGTGGCGCACGCGGGTGTAGTCCTGGTTCAGCTCATCGATGAACTGGGCCGCGCCGTCGCCCAGCAGGCTTTGCGCCACGCCAACACTGCGCGAGGCATCGGGCACATAGGCCACCGGGCCGTCATAGTGCGGCGCAATGCGCACCGCGGTGTGCACGCGGCTGGTGGTTGCGCCGCCGATCAGCAGCGGGATCTTGCGCAGGCGGAAGTAGTCGTCCTTCTGCATCTCGCCGGCCACGTACTGCATCTCTTCCAGACTGGGTGTGATCAAGCCGGACAGGCCGATGATGTCGGCACCTTCGGCCTTGGCGCGGGCCAGCACCTCGTGGCAGGGAACCATGACGCCCATGTTGACCACGTCGAAGTTGTTGCACTGCAGGACCACGGTGACGATGTTCTTGCCGATGTCGTGCACGTCGCCTTTGACGGTGGCGATGATGATCTTGCCCTTGGTTTTGACATCGCGCCCGGCCGCTTCGTCCAACCGCTTTTCCTCTTCGATGTAGGGAATGAGGTGGGCCACGGCAGACTTCATGACGCGTGCGCTCTTGACCACCTGGGGCAGGAACATCTTGCCTTGGCCAAACAGGTCGCCGACGATATTCATGCCGTCCATCAGCGGGCCTTCGATGACGTGCAGCGGGCGCCCGCCTTTGGCCAGGACCTCGCGGTAGGCTTCCTCGGTGTCCTCGGTGATGAAGTCGGTGATGCCGTGCACCATGGCGTGGCTCAGGCGCTGGCCGACCGATGCTGGCGCCTCAGGCGTGCCGCGCCATTCCAGCCTTTTGCTCTCGTCCTTGGCTCCGCTCTTTGCGGTCTCGGCAATCTCGACCAGGCGTTCGCCGGCGTCCTCGCGCCGGTTCAGCACCACGTCTTCCACGCGTTCGCGCAGCACCGGCTCCAGGTCGTCATAGACACCGACCATGCCGGCGTTGACGATGCCCATGTCCATGCCAGCGGCAATCGCGTGGTACAAAAACACGGTGTGGATGGCCTCGCGAACCGGGTCGTTACCGCGGAACGAGAAGCTCACATTCGACACGCCGCCGGACACCTTGGCGCCGGGCAGGTTCTGCTTGATCCAGCGCGTGGCCTCGATGAAGTCCACGGCGTAGTTGTTGTGCTCCTCAATGCCGGTGGCAATGGCGAAGATGTTGGGGTCGAAGATGATGTCTTCGGGCGGAAAGCCCACCTCGTCCACCAGGATGCGGTAGGCCCGCTCGCAGATCTCGATCTTGCGCGCGTAGGTGTCGGCCTGGCCCTGTTCGTCAAAGGCCATGACCACGGCGGCGGCACCGTAGCGGCGTACCAGCCTGGCCTGGCGTTTGAACTCGTCAACGCCTTCTTTCATGCTGATGGAGTTGACGATTCCCTTGCCCTGCACGCAGCGCAGACCTGCCTCGATGACGCTCCACTTGCTGGAGTCGATCATGACCGGAACCCTCGAAATGTCCGGCTCGGACGCTATCAAA
>CAINUX010000025.1 GCA_903853895.1 uncultured beta proteobacterium
ACTACCTGCTATTTGATCAGCGCCTGAGCAGCTTTGAAGTCAGGGTGTTCAGCGCTGCGAATCCACTCGAAGGCCACCATTTCTGTAGTCACCAGTTCCGCACCTGCACCCGCAAGGCGGTCAAAAGCGGCATCCCGGTTACGCTCCGTGCGCGAACTGCAAGCATCGGTCACGACCCACACATCAAACTCGTCTTCCAACAAGTCCAGGGCGGTCTGCAGCAGGCAAACGTGTGCCTCACAGCCAGCCAAAACAATGGTGCCACGCTCGGCCCCCGCCGGGGCTTTTTGTAAATGCTTGGGCAGGCTGCGGGCATTGCCCTGCACCGGCTTGGGCGGCGGACGCAGCCACTCGCCGAGGCCCTCTTCCACGGCGCTGAACTGCATTTTGGAGAGCACTCGGGCGCCCGCCGCCGCCAGTGCCTCTTGCAGTTCCGGTGCGGTTGCGCCCAGCCCGGACGGGTTTTGCTCCGTGGCAAACGCGGGCACGTGCAGCAAAGCCGCAAGGCGGGCCAGCCGCACGGCGTTTGCCAACACCAGCGGGCCGTCCAGGAGCACCGGCATCAGCCGCAACTGGTAATCCACCAACACCAGTTGCGACTCTTCAACATCCAACAGCATGGGCGTCTTTCAAAAATCTACTTTTCGGCAGCGGCCGCTGCCGTGGCTTCATCCAGCGCCTTGCAAGTAGGCGAGCACACGGCCTGCGACTTACCCAGCACTTTGCGGGTCGTCATCAACGAACGTGCCCGGTGCTTACCGCACAGGAAACACGACATGGTGGCCCCGCCAAACGACGCTGCTGCCATAAAAGGCGAGCCCGACACTTTGGACTTGTAACGCAATCCGTCCGGTAGAACGGTAGTCTTCGATTCTGCTTTTGCCATGAAAGGTCCTCTTTAGCCTCGCTTGACGCCGTGAACACCACGGGTTAAGCTTCCCAGATGCGAATTATCCTCGTTCTGGCCGCGCTTTTGCTGATTAATACTGCATATGCGAATCCGGCACCCTCTCCAGACGACATGTCCCGCTTCATTTCAGACCGTGGTTTACTGGCACGAATCGGTGATGTTGGAGAAAAAGTGGAGGTAAAAGCCTCCGAATTGGTCGTCAATGCCATGACCTTTCTGGGTGTGCCCTACCGCCGTGGAGGCACCAGTGTTGACACCGGTTTCGATTGCAGCGGCTTTGTGCGAGCCATTTTTGAGCAAACGGCCGGACTCGTTTTGCCCCGTCGCGCCAAGGAACAGGCCGCCACGTCGCAGAAAATTGACCGATCTGACCTACAGCCGGGTGATCTGGTGTTCTTCAACACCATGCGCCGTGCCTTTAGCCATGTCGGCATCTATATCGGCGACGGCCAATTCATCCACGCTCCCAAACCGGGGGCAGAAGTACGCGTCGAGAGCCTGTCGTTGGCCTACTGGTCGCGCCGCTTCGATGGCGCCCGCCGGGTGCCCGTCGAGTCGGACACCGCCGACAAGCCCTGAGGTCCGCCAAGCCGTGCAGCGATGCTGCGGCTTACTTTGCGCAGCTTTACATGCCTGCCCACCTTGACGTGGCCAAAGCGGGCTGCCGCTAGCTATCATTCTTGGCCCGGCACTGTCCGTCTCGGCACACCTCCAATCCTGTTCCAACCATCGGCAAGCTGTGATGCGCATTTCCCGTCCGAACCGAATAATGACCAATCTTCCCCGCTACGCACTGGCCTTGGCCGCGTTGGCCTGTCTTTCCGCTGCCGCCCAGGTAGCCCCAGCACCGACACCCACGGAAACCGATAGCAAGGACGCAAAACCTGGTCCCACACTCAATCGTGTCGAGGTTATTGGCAGCAGCAGCGACACCGACCTGCGCCGCACCTCCACCGCAGCCAAGATCACCATCAGCAAGGAAGACATCGAGCGCTATGGCGATAGCTCGGTGAGCGAAGTTCTCAAACGCCTGCCAGGCGTCACCACCGGTGGCCGGCCCGGGCGCGGTGGCGACGTGCGCATGCGCGGAATGGGTGGCGGTTACACGCAATTGCTGGTAAACGGCGAGCGCATGCCGCCAGGGTTCTCATTGGACAATTTGCCTCCAGACCAGGTGGAACGTATCGAAGTGATGCGTGCACCCACCGCTGAATACGGCGCCCGTGCGGTAGCCGGCACCATCAATGTGGTGCTGAAGGAAGCGCTCAAAAAGACCCTCAATGAGGTGCGCATCGGTGCGGGCATCGAAGAAAACCGCGTGTCACCCAACCTATCCTGGACGCGCAATGACAAGTTTGGCGAAGGCGTTGCCTACACCGTGACTCTGTCTGTCAACCGCAGTGACAACCGGGATGAAAGCGACACGCGCACCCGCTGGTACGACCTGGGCAGCGGTCTGACGGTACTGAACCAGCACGAAACCGGCTTATCGGCCAACACGCGCGAAGCCGTTCATTTGAATGGACGCGTGCAAATTTTCATCGCCCCGGGTGAGTCGTTGATCCTGATGCCGTTTTTGATGCTGTCGCAAGGCACGTCCGAGTCGCAGGGCCAACTCGACCAATTGCCCGGTGGAGCCATTGCGCAGCCCTATGCTCGCTACGCCACAGTCGGTGACGGTCGTTTCAGTTCACTGCGTGGCAATGCCCAGTGGCAGAAAAACCTGGGTGACGGGGCCAGAGTGGAACTGCGCGGTGGCGCTGGCAGTGGCAACTTCGAAAACCACGGGAGCCGCCAAGAATATGATTCGGCAGGACTGCTGACCCGAGCAACCGATGACAAGACCAGCACCAAGGAGACGGGCTGGAGCCTGACCGGCAAGGCCTCCCAACAACTGGAGAATGAACACAGCCTGGTCGCCGGTCTGGAATTGGACAACAGCGTCCGCAAACAAACCCGCACGACTCTGCAAAATGGCTTGCCGATCCTTACCGAGTTTGGTGACGACCTGAGCGCATCCAGCATGCGTGTGGCGACCTACATTCAAGACGAGTGGAACCCCACCAAGCAGATATCTGCCTACGCCGGACTGCGTTGGGAAGGGATTGAGACCCGCAGTGACAGTGATGCCTACCAGGTCAGCAACCGCAGCAATGTGCTCACTCCGCTTCTGCACGCCACCTGGAAGCCAGATGAAAAGAGCCGCGACCAGTGGCGCAGCAGCCTGACGCGTAGCTACAAGGCTGCCAGCTTGCAGGAGCTGATCGCCCGACCCGCCATTTCGCAGCGCTTCCCGACGGGTAGCAACGAAGTGGGCAGCCCGGACCGCGCGGGCAACCCGCACCTGTCACCCGAGTTGGCACGCGGGTTCGAGTTGGCCTACGAGCACTACCTGGACAAGGGCGGCCTCATGAGCGCCAATTTCTTCTACCGCCGCATCAACGACCTGATTCGCAACGTGGTGGCGCAGGAAGATGTCTCGTGGTCCACCGACAAGCGCTGGGTATCACGGCCACAGAACGTGGGCAATGCCATTGCGCAGGGCATCGAGCTGGAAGCCAAATTCCGCATGGACGAACTGTGGACGGACGCCCTGCCCATCTCGCTGCGAACCAACGTCAGCTTCTTTGATTCCCGTGTGGAACAGGTACCTGGGCCCAACAACCGCCTGGAGGGCCAACCGAAGGGAACGGCAAACTTCGGGGCAGACTACAAGTTGCGCGGTCTGCCGCTGAGCATGGGCGCCAGCGTCAACTACACGCCGGGTTACGACCTACAGCTCAGCGACATCCAGAGCAGCACCGTGGGTGCCAAGGTCGTCACCGATGCTTTTGTGGTGTGGTTTATCAACCCGAGCGCGCAATTGCGCCTAAGCGCCAACAACCTGCTGCCCCGTGACTACCTCACCACCAGCAGCATTCTGAATGGCTCGCAACGCCAGGACAATGAAAGCGAGAATCCGTCCAAAATCCGCTGGGGATTGCGATTGGAACTCAAACTCTAGAACATCACAGCCCCAGGGCGGGGTTTCGCATCAGGCCTTCTTGGCACCCTTGCCAAAAACGCCTGTACAAGCGCCCCGCGCACTGTCCGCTTCGGGCAACTTAGCGCAAATGCCGTTGAGTTGTGCGGCAAGCTTTTGCACCACGGCAGTGTGCTTGCCATCGGTGTTCCATTTTTCAAGCTGTACGCCCATCTTTTCCAGACTGCGGCGGTTGCGCTCATAGAAAGTTTCTGGTGCCGCGTCCAGTTCACCAATGACCTGCGCTGCGGCTTTTTCGATACGCGCGCTATCCTGCGGTGCCATTTCGATCAGCTTCAGCACGTAGCCACTGCCCCATTGCAAACGGGTAGCTGGCCCCATGGAGCCGGCATAGGCCTTCTCGGCCCAGTCCAGCGATGCGGCCTTGTCTCCGCGTTTTTTGGCATTCGATGCCAGCACCAGCATGTGATAGTAAGCGGATACCGCCTTGGGCAACTCAGCCGTCAACATGGCGTCGGAGGCGTCGATCATGCCCACTTCGCTGAGCAGATGCGCAGCGGAGGGAATCACCGCCTGGCGTTCGTACTTGTCAGTACTGGTCGTATCGGCCTTGGCGGCAGCGGCCTGCGCCTGCGCAACCAGTTCCGGTGCGAGATCGACTTTGGTGTTCTTAGGCCCGTCGATTTTCGCCAGACTGACTTTGGCCTGCACCGCACCCAGCTGATCGGCTTTGGACAATGACTTGTCAGACGCCAGCCGGTCCAGGGCTGCGTTCATCGCGGTGACCAGCGCCACGCGCTCAGCACTGCCGGCCACGGTCAACACGGTCACCAGATCGTTGGCATAGTTGGTGAAGATATCGCCGTTCTCCCGCGCCCGAGGCGCATCGGTCAGAATTTTCTGCACCTGGGCCAACGCCATGGCTTTGTCCAGTTGCGGTGCTTTCTCCTGCGCCGCCAGGGCGACCGACCGCAGCATCAAGCGTGCGCCAGCTTCTGGCTGGTCGGAGGGACATTTCGTCGCCAACTGCTGAACGGTGGACGCAAGGTCTTTCTTTGGCAGCAGTTGTGCCTCGTCAAGCTCCCAAGAGTAATACGCCAGCATGCGCCATGCATCGCCGGACAATGCCGCACCGCCCGCACCGGGCGCTGCCAGTGCCGCTGTCAACGTCTCCTTGATGGGCTGGGTGGCACTCATTCCCAACTTCAGAACCTGCATGTACTGCACGGCGTCTACTTCACCCGGCAAGCGTGTGAGTTCCGTGCCATCGGGCTTGAACAGGATGGTGGTCGGGTAACCGCGCACTTTGAACTGCGTGCCCAGTTTTTGCGCGCCGGGCGTGTCCCCATCCAGGTAAACCGGAATGAACCCCTTGCTGCGCTCCACAAAATCGGGGCGGTTGAATACCGTGGCCTTGATCTGGTTGCACGGTGGGCACCAAACCGCGCCCCAGTACAAGAACACCGGCTTGTTGTCAGCCTTCGCCTTGGCAAAAACGGCGTCAAGACTGGCGCCATCGGGCTTGACCCAATCGATTCCGGCATGGGCCGCAGCGGCAGAAGGCACAGGCGGTTTGGCGGCAGGCAACGCCGCGGTATCAGGCGCTTTGGAGCACGCCACAAGCAGCACGGGTACGGCGGCAAGCAATGCGAGACGGGTCATGGACTTCAAACCTTTTGTAAAAGTGAAGTGCAGATTTTGCGCCATTTCCGAACGCGGTGCCTGCTGAACTTTACGCCGACTTCACGCAGCCTTCACCTGCACTCCACTTTCGGGACCGAAGATGCGCGTATGGAAAAACCACACCGACATCTCCTCCCAACCCACCCGACGATTCTGCGGGTCATTGGCCTGGCCTGGCTGTGCGCCACGGCCAGTGTGCCCACACCCGGCCTTGCGCAGAGCGGGCTACCGCAGGCCGTCGGGCTCGCCGCGCCAGCCCCCGTTGCCTTGGCTACGTTGCCAGACATGACCACCATCGCCGCCCGCCTCTCTCCAAGTGTCGTCAATATCAGCGTGCGTGGTGTGCGCAAGGTATCAACGGCCACAAAGACTACGCCACGCGACGGAGACAGTTCCAATGGTTCCCCGGACGACATGGCGTTGCGCGAATACCTGCGCCGGTTCCAGCAACGCTTTGGCGAGTTGCCCTCCGAGTTGAACATGCCGGTGCGCGCAGAAGGCTCCGGTTTCATAGTCCGTGCCGATGGCGTGATCATGACCAACGCCCATGTGATCAGCGATGCAGACGAAGTAGTCGTCAAACTGTCCGACCGCAGGGAGTTCCTGGCCAAGGTGCTGGGCACCGACAAGCGCACGGACATTGCCATCCTCAAGATCGAAGCCAAGGATTTGCCCGCGGTCGTGCTGGCATCCTCTAAACCGCAGCGGGTCGGCGACTGGGTCATGGCGATTGGCTCGCCGTTCGGGTTCGAGAGCACGGTCACGGCCGGCGTCATCAGCGCCACCCGCAGAGTCTTGCCCGGGGACGGAACAGTGCCCTTTATCCAGACCGACGCAGCCATCAACCCCGGCAACTCGGGCGGCCCGTTGATCAACATGCAGGGCGAGGTGATCGGTATCAACTCGCAGATTTTCTCGCTGTCGGGCGGCTACCAAGGGGTGTCGTTCGCCATACCGGTCGATGTAGCGGTGCACGTCGAGCAGCAGATTCTCGCCACCGGCCAGGTGCGCCACGCCAAGATCGGGGTTGCAGTTCAAGAGGTGGACCAGTTGCTGGCACAGTCCTTTGGCCTGTCCAGTCCGCGGGGCGCGCTGGTGTCGGAAGTGGTGCCAGGCGGCGCAGCCGAGCGCGCTGGCATCACCGTAGGAGACATCATGCTGACCGCCAATGGCAAGGCAATGGACCACGCAGGGGACTTTTCCGTCCTTGTCGGCCAGGCGCTGCCGCGAGACCGCCTGGACCTCACCGTCTGGCGCAGGAGCAAGGAGGTCCGCCTGCGTCTCACGATGGATGACTTTGCTGAAGGTCTGGCCCAGTCGGTGGTCGATTCTGCGGGCACACCCGTCAATCGCCTGGGCCTGGCACTGCGGCTGGCCAAGCCCGATGAACTGGGCATCGTGGGAGCGTCGAGCGGATTGTTCGTTGAGAAAGTCAGTGGGTCTGCCGAGCGCGCCGGCGTGCAAGTAGGCGATCTCCTGCTGGCCATCAACCACGAAAACATGCACACCGTAGCGCAAGCCAAAACCACTGCGGACCGCTCAGCGGGGACCGTCGCCTTGCTGCTGCTGCGTGATGGTTCGCGCCTGTTTATTCCGTTGCGCCTGGCGCCACTGCCGACTGTCTAAGTTGACCGTCGCTAACGCACCCAACGCAAATCCCACTCCTGCACGATAGGACCGTACTGCCCCTTGGTTTCGGCGGTGGGCATCAATGTGTATTTCGCGCTCAGGCGCGCAGCATCGGCGAAGGATTGCGGCGCCAGCCCTTGCTTACCGGGCGCACCGGTACCGATATAGAGCGCAACGCCTAGCTTCTTTTTGTAGGCGCCCGAGCGGGAGTGCACACAATTGAAAGCGACCTCCTGGGTGGACAGCAGCATGAGCGACAACTCGTGTTTCTTCTTGTCCAGGTCCACATTGAGAATCCCGGTCGGCTTCATGGCGATCTCCACCGGCGCCGCCAATGCGCAGGTCCAACTGCTGAACTTGCCATCTGACTCTGCTGACTTTTCCTTGAAGGATATGTCCCATTGCGATAGCAATACGCTGGCATTGGGCGCGTCCTCACTCAGAAAATCTGAGGTGACGGACCTGCTGTCGCGCTCGGTGACGGGCAGGTTCACCTTGACGGTAGCCCGATACAGCACCTGAGGGCTGACCTCGGTGCCCGACACGTTGATGGTCCCGGCATAGGCTCCCAGCTTTGTCGACTGCGCCAGCACCGCAGCGGGTCCGGCGGCACAGGCCACGATGGCGACGGTGATCGCGGCGGACATCCTTTGTGCCCAACGCGTTCCGTTCGACGATCTGGCAGCTTCGGCCTGCGGTGGCGCAATCTCTGTGTGCATGGCTGGTTTCCCCCTGCGACGATTAGACAGGCTATCGGGCAGGTGTGCAAGCGCCCAACCGGTCGGTAATAGTTTGTAAGCGAGGCCCAAAAGCCCTTCATGTGGATCAAAATCGGGCACTCCCATTTGTCCATCTTTCGCTACCGCATCCATTCACATCCCATGTCCATCTACAAACGTTTTCTCGCCTCCACCCTGGTTTTTTCCACGCTGGCCATGGGTCTTCCCACAATCGCCCAGGCGGACATTGTGTCTACCCAGGACACCATGTCCACCAGTTCCGCCGCAATCAACCGCGCCCAGGTCAACACGTTTATGGCGCGCGATGACGTCCGCAAAGGGCTGCAGAACCAGGGCATCGATGTTGAGGCCACTCAGAGCCGCGTCAACGCGATGACTGACGCTGAGGTGGCAGAGTTGGCCGGTCGGGTTGATCAGGCTCCCGCCGGCGGAGAAGTTCTTGGCCTGTTGTTCACGGTTTTCATTGTTTTGCTGGTGACCGATATTCTTGGCTTCACCAAAGTCTTCCCATTCACACGATCGGTGCGATGAGAAACCTGCGCTCCCGCCTGGCATCCCCCGCTGTTGCGGGGGTTTTCATTTGTGCGATGCTGGCGGGCTGTGCGGCGCCGCAAAGCGCCTATTTGGCCCGCCAATGGCCACCCACGCTTCCTGACCGCGCTGAACTGGTGAACACACCATTCATGCCCCAGGACGACTATGAATGCGGTCCCGCCGCATTGGCCATGGTCCTGCAGGCCGCAGGTCTGCTTGTCACTGCCGACGATCTGGTTGCGCAGGTCTATTTACCGGGTCGCAAGGGTTCGCTGCAAGTGGAGATGCTGGCCGCTGCACGTAGAAACGGACTGCCGGCCTACCCACTGAAGCCAGACCTGGATGCCGTGCTACAAGAAGTGGCGGCAGGCAACCCGGTGCTGGTGTTTCAAAACTTGTCTCTCCCCATCTATCCGGTCTGGCACTACGCCGTGGTGATTGGCTACGACCGCGAACGCCAAGAACTCCTGCTGCATTCGGGTCGCACTCCACGCCAGTCCCTGCCGCTGGATACTTTTGAGCGCACCTGGGCAAGGGGCAAGCACTGGTCCATGGTGGCACTCTCCCCAACCCGCCTGCCCGCAACCGCACAAGATGACGCAATTGCGCAATCGGTCGCGGCGCTTGAAAGGGTTGACCCCAAGGCGGCCAGAACTGCATACACCACCGCATTGAACCGATGGCCGCTGCACCGTGCACTCATGCT
>CAINUX010000026.1 GCA_903853895.1 uncultured beta proteobacterium
GACCTCGGCTGGTATAGGCGCGCTGACGACGGACCAAGTGAGCAAGGGATTGACGACGGACCAGATCGCCGCACTGACAACGGCAGGCGTGGCGGCAGTGACCACCGCAGGCATTGCTGCGCTGACGACTGACCAGGTCGTCGCGTTGAGAACAGACCAGATCGTGGCACTCAAAACCAGTCAGGTCGCGGCATTGACAACCGATGGAACAGCTGCTCTGGAAACCCGCGATGTGGCGGTGTTGACGACGGCCCAAATCCAGCAAGGCTTGACAACCAATCAGATTGTGGCCTTGACCACGGATCAAATTACAGCGTTGACAACCAAGCAGGTGGAGGCTCTGTCTTCCAACCAAATGGCGGCGATCACCACGGACCAGGTCACACACCTGACACTGGGCACTCCCATTGTGCTGGACCTCAATGGCAACGGCATATCGACGCAAAATATTGCCGGTGGCGTGCAGTTCGACATCTTTGGTGTGAACCAGAATGTCTCTACCGGTTGGGTTACTGGGGGAGATGGACTGTTGGTCATGGACCGCAACCATGATGGCTCCATCAATGGTGGAACGGAGCTATTCGGTGAGGGTACCAACCTGGCCAATGGTCAAAAGGCTGCCAACGGCTATGCGGCACTGGCCGAACTGGATGCAAATGCGGATGGCGTCATCAACGCGTCGGACGGCAATTTTGCAGATCTCATGGTTTGGGTTGACGGCGACTCCGATGGTGTGAGTCAGGAGACTGAGCTGCACAGCTTGGGATCGTTGGGAATCACACAGCTTGGATTGAATGCTCAGACCTCGACGGCGACGGACAACGGCAATCTGATTGGATTGGTGTCCAACTACACGACCGCAGACGGTGCGACGCACGACATGGCGGACGTTTGGTTCCAGACCAGCACCGCGGCTGCGCCAGCGGTCGACGTTGCCACCGTGCCGGCGCAAGCGGTCAGCTTGCAACTGCCACCAGCCAATATTGCTGCGGACAGTGCGCCCGCCGTTGGTGCCGTGTCCGATCCGATGCGATCACAAGTGGGAATCATGGTGGACGCGATGGCTGCATTCGGCAACACAGGTTCCGCCAGTGCCGGTGAGGCGTCTGGGGAGACCCTTGCGTCGAACCAGAAGGTAACGATCCATGCGATTGCTGCCCCAGCGGTGACGGGAATGGTGGATGCAATGAAGCAATTCGACGCGAACGGCCAACCTGTACTCTCGGGTGTCTCGGCAACGTCGGGACAAGTTGCTACTACGCTGAATACGATCATCCCGCGTAAACCGGACACCGATATACTCGCGTCGAGCTAGTGAAATGCACGGCCGACCCCAGTCTTAATGACTGGGGTCGTGCGAGTTTTTGGCCAGTCTAGGAACGCAAACGGATGGAAATCGTAGAGAGCTTTGGTGCAACCGTCTTGCTCGCCTGGGAGGGTAAGCAGCCTTTCGTGGAGTTAATCGATTACACCTCCCGTCTGGAGAGCGCGGGGTTTTTGCCGCTTTCTGCCTTGCTGTACCAGACATGGTTGACCCGGAACCAGTCGCCTTACGCCCACGCCGTCAATTTCAATCTGGGCGCCACCCTCAACACCTTGGGTGATACGGCGGGCGCCGAAGCCGCCTACCGCCGGGCGATTGCCATCGCGCCCACATTTGCTCAGCCCCGGCTCAATCTCGGCCTCTTGTTGGAGCGCGGCGGCCAGTTGGATGCCGCCATGGCAGAGTGGCAATGGATCGTCAGCAATTGCCCCCGGGACGAAGCGACCCGACCACTGGTGCAGCTCGCCTTGAACCACCTCGGGAGGGTGTTCGAAGGTAAAAAGCAGTTTCCGCAGGCTGAAGTCCATCTTACGCAGAGCTTGTTGCTGGACCCTGACCAGCCCGATGTGCTTCACCACTGGGTGTTTCTGCGACAAAAGCAGTGTGCCTGGCCGGTCTACGCAGAAGTGTCCGGTGTCAGCAAACAGGCGATGCATGAAGCAACCTCTGCGCTGGCCATGCTCAGCGTGTCGGACGACCCTCGCGACCAACTCCACGCCGCGCAGCAGTTTGTGGAGACGAAACTGGCAAAAAACTTGCCACAACTCACCCATGGCCAATCCTATGGCCATAGAAAGCTGCGGGTTGGCTATTGCTCATCGGACTTCTGTTTGCACCCGGTTTCCCTGCTGACGGTCCAA
>CAINUX010000027.1 GCA_903853895.1 uncultured beta proteobacterium
GGGTGAAGCCGGTATAGGGGTCTTCCACATACAAACGCGCTTCGATGGCATGCCCAGTGAGGGTGATGTCGCTTTGTTGTGCAGGCAGGGGCTCGCCCGCAGCAACGCGCAGTTGCCACTCCACCAGGTCGTAGCCGGTGATCATTTCGGTCACCGGATGCTCCACCTGCAAGCGCGTGTTCATCTCCAGAAAGTAGTGGTGCAGCTTGTCGTCCACGATGAATTCCACCGTGCCGGCGCCTCGGTAGCCCACGGCCAAGGCAGCGGCCACAGCGTCCTTGCCCATGGCCTCGCGCATGGCGGGGGTCACCACGGGAGATGGCGCCTCTTCAATCACCTTCTGGCGGCGACGCTGGGCCGTGCAATCACGCTCGCCCAGATAGACCGCATTGCCATGGGCATCGGCAAACACCTGGATCTCGATATGGCGGCCGTTGTCAATCAGGCGCTCCAGCATCAGCGTACCGTCGCCAAACGCACTCTGCGCTTCACGGCGCGCGCCTTCAATGCCCTGCTGCAGCTCCGTACTGGCGCGCACCAGACGCATGCCGCGCCCGCCTCCGCCGGCCACGGCCTTGACCAGTAAGGGGTACCCAAGCTTCTCTGCCTCGGCCACCAATGCGGCATCGCTTTGATCCGCCCCCAAATAGCCCGGTGCACAGGGCACACCCGCGTCCAGCATGCGGCGCTTGGCCAGGGCTTTGTCGCCCATGGCCGTGATGGCGCTGGCCGGTGGGCCGATGAAGACCAGAGCGGCATCCACACAGGCCTGTGCAAAGGCCGCGTTTTCGCTGAGGAAACCGTAGCCCGGGTGGACTGCATCTGCGCCCGTTTTGCGCGCGGCGTCCAGAATGGCATCAAAGCGCAAATACGATTCGGTGGCAGGCGAGCCACCAATGTGCACCGCCTCGTCAGCAAGAGCCACATGGGGCGCGTCGCGGTCTGCATCGCTGAAAACTGCCACGGTACGGTAGCCGAGGTTGCGGGCTGTGCGGATGACGCGGCAGGCGATCTCCCCGCGATTGGCTATCAAAATTTTGCTAAACATAAAACACCTTCTCGGGAGTCTGGGTGGCAGAGCGTTTTGCGTAGGTAAAGGAGGAGCCCGCGCAGCGGGCGGGGGACACGAAGCAAAGCGCTCTGTCGCCCAGACTCCTGGAGCCAATCCGTGTTTGTGGGAAGGTCATGCGGGTACCCAATTCGGTTTGCGCTTTTGCATAAACGCGGTCATTCCTTCAATCCCCTCGGGGCCTTGGGCGGCGTGGGAAAAGATCGCAGCTGCGGACTGCACCAGGTCTTGTGGCTCCCGCAATCGGGCCTGCGCCATCAATGCCTTGGTAGCGGCCAGTGCGCCGGGCGCGCAGGCCAGAATATCGGCCAGCACGTTATTCAGAGCCCCATCGATGGCGTCGCTTGCAACTGCTTCATGCACCAGCCCCAGGCGCAGAGCTGCAGCGGCGTCCAGCCGGCCACCGGTGACGGCCAGGCGCTTGGCCTGTGAGTAGCCCAGGCGCTCGACGAGAAAGGGCGCGATCTGCGCAGGCACGACACCCAGCGACGTCTCGGGCAGACGAAAATTGGCCGTCTCACTGGCGATGGCCACATCGGCCACACAGGCCAGGCCAAATCCTCCGCCCATAACCGTTCCTTCGAGGACCGCCACGATCGCCAGCGGGCTGCGCGAATACGCTGCGCACAACTGACCAAACTCGGCGTTCACTTCCGCAATGGGGTCCGATGCGCCTGTACCTGCGGCCTGCATGGCACGCATGCGCGCACCGGCCATGTCCTTCAAATCGGCCCCGGCACAAAAATGGCCCCCGGCACCGCGCAACACCACCACGCGCACCGCATCGGTTTGCCCTGCGGTGGCTTCGGCGTCTTGCAGCACCTGACGCAGCTCGGCCACCATCTTGAGCGACATGGCGTTGCGTGCATCCGGGCGGTTGAGCGTGACGTGCAACACGCCTGCAACTTGGGAGATCGATATCGCTATCAATTCAGGAGCATATTGCACATGTCTTACGAGGGCTACAGCCTCATTTGGCATATCAGTTGTCATGCTTTACCCGGCAAGGTGCCCTCAAACTTGCAGATGATGCCCAGCATGATTTCGTCTGCACCGCCACCAATCGAGATCAATCGGCCATCGCGGAAGGACTGCGAAATGGGGTTGTCGGCGGTAAAGCCCATGCCGCCCCAGTACTGCAGGCAGCTGTCTGCCACCTCCCGGCTCAGTCGCCCAGCCTTGAGCTTGGCCATGGATGCCAGACGCGTCACATCTTTGCCCGACACGTAGGACTCCACCGCACGGTAGGTCAGGGCACGCAGGCATTCCACCTCGGTACGCAACTCGGCCAGGCGGAAATGCACCACCTGGTTGTGCAGGATGGGCTTGCCAAAGGTCTGACGGCTTCGGGTGTAGTCGATGGTCTGGTCGATCAGGCTGTCGAGCGAGCGCAGGCAACCGGCCGCGCCGTACAGGCGCTCTTCCTGAAACTGCAGCATCTGTAGCATGAAGCCCATGCCCTCCTGGCCAATCAGGTTCTTTTGCGGAACGCGCACATTGTCAAAAAACAGTTGGGCCGTGTCGCTGGAATGCATGCCGATTTTTTCGATCTTCTGGCGCGTGATGCCCGGGCTGTTCATCGGCACCATGATGAGCGACTTGTTCTTGTGCGGCGCAGCGTCCGACGTGTTGGCCAGCAGGCAGCACCAGTCGGCCTGCATCCCGTTGGTGATCCACATCTTGGAGCCGTTGATGATGTAGTCGCTGCCATCCTTGCGTGCCGTGGTCTTGAGTGCGGCCACGTCCGAGCCACCACCCACTTCGCTCACGCCAATGCAACCCACCATGTCACCGGAGATGGCCGGCGCCAGAAATTCGTGGCGCAAGGCATCCGAGCCAAAGCGCGCCAGTGCCGGCGTGCACATGTCCGTCTGCACGCCAATCGCCATGGGCACACCACCGGCCTTGCACTCGCCCAGGGCCTCGGCCATCACCATGGAGTAGCTGAAGTCCAGACCCATGCCGCCAAACTCGGTGGGGTACTTGATGCCCAACAGACCCAGGTCGCCCATCTTCTTGAACAGCTGGTGGGCCGGGAACTGACCCGCCTTTTCCCACTCGGGCAGATGCGGGTTGATCTCGTTGGCGACAAACTTGCGGACGGTGTCGGAGATTTGTTCGTGTTCGGGAGTGAACTTCATGGCGGTCTTTCGTACAAATTGGGGGGGGAAAAATTGAATCGGCGGCGGACTTACATCCGCGCCACGCCAAACGTATTCGGGCGCAGGGTGCGTGCATCGGCCTCGACGGCGAGTGCCAGGCACAAGCCCAGTACGCGGCGCGTATCGCGGGGATCGATGATGCCGTCGTCCCACAGGCGGGCGGTGCCAAAGAGGGCGGCAGATTCCTTGTCCAGCCGCAGACGCAGACCGTCAGACATGGCAGCCAGCGCTTCTTCATTGGCTTCCATCCCCATGCGCTCGATCTTGGCGCGGTTGACAATGTCCATCACCTTGGCGGCCTGCGCGCCGCCCATCACCGCCGTGCGTGCGGTGGGCCACGCAAAGATGAAACGTGGATCAAAGCCGCGCCCGCACATGCCGTAGTTGCCCGCACCGTAGGAGCCGCCCAGAATGAAGGTGAACTTGGGCACGCGCGCATTGGCCACCGCCTGGATCATCTTGGAGCCGTGCTTGATGGCACCACTGCGCTCGGCCACCGAGCCCACCATGTAACCGGTGGTGTTCTGTAGAAAGACCAGCGGCGTGCCGGTCTGGTCGCACAGCTGGATGAACTGTGCCGCCTTGGTCGAGCCTGCGGGTTGGATAGGCCCGTTGTTACCAAGAATGCCCACCAGTTTGCCCTGCACCCGGGAGTGGCCGCACATCATCTCGGCGCCGTATTCGGCCTTGAATTCCAGAAAGTCCGAGCCATCCACCAGGCGCGCAATCACCTCGCGCACGTCGTAGGGTTCACGCTCGTCAGCGGGGACGATGCCCATCAGTTCCTGCTCGTCAAACAACGGTTCGGCATAGGCACCGCCGGCCGGTGCCACGTCCCAGCGCAGTTTGTCCATCACCTCGCGCGCCATGGCGATGGCGTGGGCGTCGTCCTCGCACAGGTACTCGCCCAGGCCGGTGACTTGGGCATGGGTCTCGGCGCCACCCAACTCATCTTCGGTGCAATCCTCACCAATGGCGGCCTTGACCAGGGGCGGGCCGGCCAGAAAGATGTTGGAGCGCCCGCGCACCAGAATCACATAGTCCGACAGGCCCGGCAAGTAAGCGCCGCCTGCTGTTGAGGAGCCGTGCACCACCGCAATCTGTGGCAGACCCATGGCAGACATGCGCGCCTGGTTGGCAAACGTGCGCCCGCCCTCGATGAATATTTCGCTCTGGTACATCAGGTTGGCGCCACCGCTCTCCACCAGCGAGATCAGGGGCAGCTTGTTCTCTTGTGCGATCTGCTGCACGCGCAGGCCTTTTTTAAGGCCCATGGGTGCTACCGTGCCACCTTTGACGGCGCTGTCGCTGGCCGAAATGATGCAGCGCTTGCCCGCCACCACACCAATGCCGACGATGGAGCCGCCACCCATGACCGACTTCTTGCCGTCGTCGTCGTGCATATTCAGGCCAGCCAGGCGGCTGAGCTCCAGAAACGGTGTGCCCCGGTCCAGCAACCGGGCCACCCGCTCACGCGGCAGCAGCTGCTTGCGCTTCTCGAACTTGTCGCGTTTGTACTCGGACTCGGCAATCACCAGGCCTTCGAGGCGCTGGACTTCGGCCAGCAAGCCCTGCATGCGCAGGGTGTTGGCGGCAAAACCTTCGGATCGGGGTTTGATCTTGGAACGGATGACAGGCATGGGCAAA
>CAINUX010000028.1 GCA_903853895.1 uncultured beta proteobacterium
CGTTTGGCCCCGCACGACACAGTGATAATCCCGAGTCAACCCCTCATACGCACTCTGGACAGACCCCACCGCTACCGTGCTCCGCCAATTGATAGACTCCAAGTGATGAACGAACCCCTCAAGCCGCATTCCCCCATGATGGCCCAGTACCTTGGACTCAAGGCTGACCATCCCAATACGCTGCTGTTCTACCGCATGGGTGATTTCTATGAAATGTTCTACGCCGATGCGGAAAAGGCAGCGCGCCTGCTGGACATCACACTGACCCAGCGCGGCCAGTCCGCCGGCGAACCGGTGGTGATGGCCGGTGTGCCTTTCCACGCCATGGAAGGTTATCTGGCCAAGCTGATACGCCACGGCGAGTCGGTGGCCATTTGCGAACAGGTGGGCGAGGTCACCGGCAAAGGCCCAGTGGAGCGCAAGGTGGTGCGCGTGGTCACCCCCGGCACGCTGGTGGATGCCGAACTGCTCAGCGAAAAGTCCGAGTCCGTGCTGATGGCCGTGCACCAGGGCCCGCGCAACCGTTGCGGCCTGGCCTGGCTCAGCGTCACGCAGGGCGTGGTGCACCTGGCCGAATGCACGCCCGACGCCGTGCCCGAGTGGGTGGCGCGCGTCAGCCCCAGTGAGTTGGCC
The DNA here is from genome assembly GCA_903853895.1 of uncultured beta proteobacterium. Taxonomy (GTDB): domain Bacteria; phylum Pseudomonadota; class Gammaproteobacteria; order Burkholderiales; family Burkholderiaceae_C; genus Allorhodoferax. The sequence continues at coordinate 634 of CAINUX010000028.1, forward strand.
TACAGCGCGGGCGCCACGCAGGCCTTTGAAGACCGGCTCAAGCGCTTGCGCTCGGGCGCCAGCGGGGCCACTGCGCTGTACACCACGGCGCGACCGGAATGGCAATTCGACGCCGCCTTGGGCCAGCGCAAGCTACTCGATGCGCTGCAGGCCGCCAGCCTGGCGAGCTGGAACGCGCAGGACCTGCCGCTGGCGCACGCTGCTTGCGCCGCGCTGTTGGGCTATGCCGAGCACACCCAGGGTCGCGCGCTGACCCACATCAGCGCGGTGCAGGTGCAGCGCGATGGCGAACTGATTGATTTGCCGCCCACCACGCGGCGCAACCTGGAGCTGACCCAGACGCTGCGCGGCGAGGATTCACCCACGCTGTTCTCGCTGTTGGACACCTGCATGACTGGAATGGGTAGCCGCATGCTCAAGAGCTGGCTGCTCGCGCCGCGGCGCGACCGTGCGCAGGCGCAGCACCGGCTGGACGCCATTGCCACTTTGCGCAGCGGCACTATGCAGTCATCGTCACTGGCCCTGTGGCAGGGGCTGCGCCTGCAACTCAAGGGCAGCGCAGATGTGGAGCGCATCACCGCCCGCACCGCGCTGCGCCAGGTGCGGCCGCGTGAACTGGTGGCTCTGGTGGTCACGCTACAAAAAACGGAGCGGCTTGCTGAGCATTTGCGAGGGCTGGAAGGCTATGGGGCTGGGGATTCTGCTCCGTGTCACCCGCCCGCTATGCGGGCTCCTTCTTTACCTGCGCAGAATCCCCAGCCCCATAGCCTTCCTGAGGGTTTGCTGGCTGGCATTGCGCACGACCTGTTGCCCCCGCCTGACTGCGCTTCCCTGCTGCTACGGGCCATCGCGCCTGAGCCAGCCGCGCTGGTGCGCGACGGCGGCGTCATTGCCACGGGCTTTGACGCCGAGCTGGACGAGCTGCGCGCCATTCAAACCAATTGCGATGGATTTTTGCTGGACCTGGAAGGTCGCGAACGTGCCCGTACCGGCATCCCGAATCTGCGGGTGCAGTTCAACCGGGTCCATGGCTTCTACATCGAGGTCACGCAAGGCCAGGCCGACAAAGTGCCTGACGACTACCGGCGCCGCCAGACGCTGAAGAACGCAGAGCGCTTCATCACGCCCGAACTGAAGGCCTTCGAGGACAAGGCCTTGAGCGCTCAAGAGCGCGCATTGGCCCGCGAGAAGTGGCTGTTCGAGCAGGTTCTGGACCAGTTGCAGGCGTTCGTAACCATGCTAACCCGCACCGCGCGCGCGCTGGCCGCGCTGGACGCGCTGTGCGCGCTGACCGAGCGCGCGCTGACGCTGGACTGGTGCGCGCCGCAGTTTGTTTTGGAGCCCTGCATCGATATTACGCAGGGCCGCCACCCGGTAGTGCAGGCGCGCCTCGCCGAGCTGAGCAGTGGCAACTTCATCGCCAACGACACGCGCTTGGGGCCCAAGCAACGATTGCAAATCATCACTGGCCCGAATATGGGCGGCAAGTCCACGTATATGCGCCAGGTGGCGCTGATCGTGTTGCTGGCGTCCGTGGGTAGTTATGTGCCAGCGCAGACCTGCCGCCTGGGGCCGATTGATGCCATCCACACCCGCATTGGCGCCGCCGACGACCTGGCCAACGCCCAGTCCACCTTTATGCTGGAGATGACCGAGGCGGCGCAGATTCTGCACACTGCCACGCCCCACTCGCTGGTATTGATGGACGAGATCGGTCGGGGAACCTCCACATTTGATGGCCTGGCCCTGGCCTCGGCTATTGCGACGCAGTTGCACGACAAGACGCAAGCTTTCACGCTGTTTGCCACCCACTACTTTGAGCTGACCGAGTTTCCTGCCACGCACCACAGCGCGCTCAACGTGCACGTCAGCGCCACCGAGTCGGGGCGCGATATCGTGTTCCTGCACGAGATACAGAGCGGTCCGGCCAGCAAGAGCTACGGCATCCAGGTCGCCCGCCTGGCCGGCATGCCGGCCGCTGTGCTGAACCAGGCCCGCCATACTCTGGACGCGCTGGAGCTGCAAGCGACCGAATCTCAAGCGCAAGTGGACCTGTTCGCGCCACCGCCCGCCTTGGAAACTCATGCGCCCAGCGCACTGGACGCCAAGCTCGCGGGCATCAACCCGGATGCGTTGAGCCCCCGCGAGGCTCTGGAGGCGATATACCAGTTGAAGGCGCTGGCGGACCTTGCAGTTCGTGTTGCCTGAGGGAGTAACCACCATGCGTCAGTCACCCATGCGCCATATGTTGGCAGGCCTTCTGATCATCTGCAGCGCATGCGCCGCGGCCGCCCAGGGCAACTGCCCGAGCGCCCAATTTCCGGTCAACTCCCTGCGTCAGTTGAAGTCGCAGGGATGGACCGTGGCAGATAACGATCGCCGCCAGGCCCTGGCGCTGGGCTTGCTGCCGTGCCTGTCCCATCCGGACCCCGACCTGCGTGATGGCCTGGCCTTTGAAGGCTTGAGCGCCATGCTGCGTGGCAAACTGCTCACTGCAGAAACCCAGCGTCAGGTGTACCGAATAACGCTTGCCCAACTCCAATCAACCGAGAAGGATGCAGACGGGTTTGCCAAGCCGTTTGCCGCGCTGGTGCTGTCCGAAGTAACGCGCTCGGATCGCCTGCAGTCCTTTCTGGAGCCTGGGGACCGCGTGACTCTGGTCAACACGGCTGTAGCCTACGTGCGAGGCATCTCTGACTATCGGGGGTTCACCAGCGATGAGGGCTGGCGCCATGGCGTGGCGCATGGTGCGGATCTGCTGATGCAACTGACGCTCAACCCGGCAATAGCAGGCGAGCAACTGGACACTATCGTCCAGGCCGCCAGGGCGCAGATCGTTCCCGCCCAGTCCCACTTCTACATCTATGGCGAAAGCGACCGACTGGCACGGCCCGTCGTGTTCGCAGCCCGCCGCGGCTTACTGGATGCCGCTTACTGGCAACACTTCGTGGATGCTGTCGCGTCACCCAAACCACTCGCCACCTGGGGCGATGCATTTGCTTCCCAGGCTGGCCTGGCTCAACTGCACAACACCAAGGGTTTTTTTCGGGCAACGCTGTCACTGGTGACCCAATTGAACGATCCGGGGGTAACGGCTCTGCTGCTACAGCCGCTCAACGCGGCGCTCGCGCGATTACCTTGAAGTCCACGCGGTCTGGCGGGAATGTCGGCGCGAATTGACCACTACGCGACTCCCGGCGCACAATGGTGTACGTCGCGCACGACAACAAACCCATGCAGAGAAGAGCATTCATCGGATGGACCGGCGCATTGGCCGTTGGCAGCAGCTTTGCCGAATCACCATCGACTTTGGTGCGGATGGGCTATTTCGACAAATATGCACCGTTCAGTCAACGCAATGAAGATGGCAGCGTCACAGGCGCCTTGATTGAAAGCGTTGAACTGGTTGGACGTGCCTGCGGACTGCGCTTCGAACACGCAGCGTTCCCTTGGGTGCGCGCACAACTGATGGTCGAGCGCGGTGACCTTGACGGGTTTTGTACCGTGTCCACTACAGCAAGACTGATCTACGCGGAATTCTGCAAGTCACCTCTCATCCGGGTTGACTTTGGCATCTATCACCGCACTGATGACCTGCGACCGCTTGCAGTGCGCGGCGTGGAGGACCTGCGCGCATTGCGGCAGGGTACCTACCGGGGTAGTGGGTACTCCCGTGAACACTTGGAGTTCGACAGGCTGGAAGTCGAAAACGACGAAGAGTCCGTATTACGGCGCATTGCCAAGGGGACGCTGGATACGCTGGTGGAGGGCAATATCGTCACACCTTTCAAGCTCAGGCAGCTAGGGCTGACAGACAGAATCCGTTTTACGCCCGTGCCCTTTTTGCCTAAAGCCGATTTTTGCTTTGGCGTGCGCAAGAGCCTGCCTGACGCGTCGCGCATAGTGGCCAACATGGAGGCTGCCACACAGGCCGCTCGCCGCTCGGGCGCCCTCGGGGCAGTGCTGGCAAAGTACCGTTGATCTATACGCGGCAAAAACGTGGGGTTGCACCCCGATACACTCTAGGGTTTCCCCCTAATCTGCCGAAAAATGACCTATTGCGTCGCCATCAAACTCAACGCCGGCCTGGTGTTCCTCTCCGACTCCCGCACCAACGCCGGTCTGGACCAGATCAGCACCTTCCGCAAGATGATCGTTTACGAGAAGCCCGGCGACCGCTTCATGGTGCTGCTGTCGGCCGGAAACCTCAGCATTTCGCAGTCCGTGCGCGAGATCCTGCAGATTGAAAAGCTCAAGGACCACGAGGCTGACGAAGGCATCACCATCTGGAATGCCAAGAGCATGTTCGATGCCGCCCGGGTGCTGGGATCGGCGATCCGCAAGGTGCATGATCGGGATGCCGGGTCCTTGCAACAGGCCGGAGTCGACTTCAACGTGTCGCTGATCTTTGGCGGCCAGATTCAGGGCGAAGGCATGCGCCTGTTCCAGGTGTATTCGGCCGGCAACTTCATCGAGGCCACACCCGAGACACCCTATTTCCAGGTTGGCGAATCCAAGTACGGCAAGCCGGTGCTGGACCGCGTCATCACCCCCACTACGCCACTGGACGAGGCGGCCAAGTGCGCGCTGGTGTCCATGGACTCCACGCTCAAATCCAACCTATCCGTGGGCCTGCCGCTGGACATGGTGGTGTACGAGGCCAACCAGTTCCAGACCGACCGTGTCGTTTGCATCGACGAGAACAACCCGTATTTCAAAATGCTGCACGACAACTGGGGGCAAAAGCTGCGCGAAGTGTTTGACAGCATCGAAGATCCGCAATGGTACGGCGGCGCGACCAACGTGCCGCTGATGGTTGGATCCACACGCAGCCTGCCCTTGAAAAAGATCAGTACGCCGCAGGAAAAACTAATTTAATTGCAGGACAGACCAAGATTTTCGAAGTGAATTTGCTCTGTCCTCAACTGACTAAATGATGATTGTCTTTTCACACGCCAACAGTTTTCCGGCCAGCACCTACCGGGTTCTGTTCAAGGACCTGCGTTCGCGCGGTTTTGCGGTCAAGGCGGTTGAGAAGTTTGGCCACGATGCGCGCTATCCCGTCAGCAACAACTGGCCCCATGTGGTGCAGCAGCTGGTGGACTTTACGAAGGGTGTTGTGGACAAGACCGGTGAACCGGTCTGGCTGGTCGGTCATTCACTGGGCGGTTTCCTGAGCCTGATGGCGGCCTCCCGCCATCCAGAGTTGGCGCGTGGCGTGCTGCTGATTGATTCGCCGCTGCTGGGCGGCTGGCGTTCCACGGCCGTGGGCGTCATGAAAACCACCCAAATGTTTGGGTCACTGTCGCCGGGTGCGGTAAGCCGGCGCCGCCGCAACAACTGGCCTTCCGTGCAGTCAGCCTATGAACATTTCCGCCACAAGAAAGCCTTTGCCAAGTGGGACGATGCGGTGCTGATGGACTACTGCCAGCACGGCACTCTGGAGACCGATGGCAAGCGCGTGCTGAGCTTTGACCGGCATGTCGAAACCCAGTTCTACAACACGCTTCCCGACAACCTGGAACAACTGCTGGCGCGCCACCCCCTCAAATGCCCAGCCAGCTTCATTGGCGGGCTGGCGTCGCATGAAATGAAGCAGGTCGGCATGGCAATCACAGAGCGCGTCACCCGCGGGCGCATCATGATGCTCGACGGCAGCCACCTGTTTCCCATGGAAAAGCCGGTCGCCACCGGTGCCGCCATTGAAGCCGCGCTGCGCAATATGGACGCCAAAACCCAGAAATAGGCGGGTTTTCCGGCCAGTTGGTCTGCAGCGGCTCAAGCGCCGCCAAAAATTGCCCGATATCCAATAAAGCCGGTACTATCGTTTCAGTACCGCTGGCACAGGTCCGCCCATCCAACCACTGAAACTCCGTGTTTGCACTCTTATTCTTTCTCGCAGCCGTTGGCGTTTACGTCCAGGCACGGGACCGTGCGCCTACTCCTGAGATCGATGGATCGCCGGCAACCACTACGACGCAAACGGGCACCGCAACCACCGCTGTTGCCGCCCTGACGACCGACCAGCTGGCCGCCATGACGACTGCGGAGATTGCCGCTCTGACCACCGCGCAAGTGAGCGCATTGACCAGCGCCCAGATTGGCGTGTTGACAGCCGGACAGATTTCGGCTTTTGAACTGGTTGACGTGGCAGTTCTCAGCACCGGTGCAATTGCCGGGCTCAATTCGGACCAGATCCAGTCCCTCAACTCCGACCAAATTGTTGCGTTGACCACCGGCCAGGTGCGCGCCATCGAAACTGCGGACTTCGGTCTGCTGCTGACCAACCAGGTCGCAGCGCTCGAAACCCGTGACATCGCGGCTCTGAGCACGGCGCAGATCAACGCCCTCACCTCGGGGCAACTGGGTGCCCTGGCAAGCGCCCAAATCCGCGCACTGACGACGGCCGAAGTGGCCGCTCTGGGTACTGACGACATCGCGGCCCTGGGTACTGCTGGCATCGCTGCATTGAGTACCGCGGCCACCGCTACGCTCAGCACCGACGCCATCGTGTCTTTGTCGACCGCGCAGATCGTGGCACTTACCACAGAACAGTTCGCAGCGCTCACCACGAGGCAGGTCGCCGCCTTGAGCACCACGCAGGTTGCGGCAATCGAGACGGAAGACCTTGCGGCCCTGAGTACCGCTGGCATCGTGGCGCTGAATACCAGCGACATCATGGCGCTGAGCACGGACCAGATCCAGGCACTGACATCGCGCCAGGTGGCTGCCATCGAGACACGCGATGTGGCCGTACTGACTTCAGCGCAAGTGGCCGCCCTGTCCAGCGCTCAGGCTGCAGCCCTGGGAAGCGGGCAATTGGGCGCGTTGGGGTCCGTTGGCATCAGCGCGCTGAGCACGACCGGCATTGGCGCGCTGACTACCGCTGCGATTGCGTCTTTGGGCACTGCCGCCGTTGCCGCACTCACCACAAGCCAGATCGCGGCCATGACCACGGCACAGGCCGCGGCACTGACCACGGCCCAGATTGATGCATTGAGCCCCAGCCAGATTGCCGCCGTTGAAACAGCCGACTTTGCAGCGCTCAGTACCGCTGCCATTGCAGCCCTGAATACCGAAGACGTGGCCGGGCTCAGCACAGCGCAGATTTCCGCCATGACGACCAGGCAGATACCGGCCATTGAGACGCGCGACATCGTCACGCTCAGCAGCGCCCAGGTGGCGGCCTTGTCCACCGCGCAGATGGCCGCTCTGACCACCGCGCAAATGGCGGCATTGACGGCCAGCGGCGCACTCACGGTGTCACAGCTGCCGCCCTCTGGCATTGCAGCCCTGTCCACCGCCACATTGGCGGCGCTGAGCACCAGTCAGATCGCCGGGCTGAGCTCCGATCAAATTGGCGCGCTCACGTCCGTGCAGGCTGCGGCCCTGAGCACGGACCAGGTCGCCGCGATTGAAACTGCCGACATCGGTGCCCTGAGCACCGCCGCCATCGTGGCCCTGAACACCGCGGACTACGTGGTTCTCAGCACCGACCAGGTTGCGGCACTGGTGACAGCACAGATTGCAGCCATCGAAACCCGCGACCTGATCGTGTGGAACACGGACCAGATCGGTGCCCTGACGTCAGACCAGATCGGCGCGCTATCCGCCACCCAGATGAGCGCCCTCACCACCAGTGGCGCGTTGAGTATTGGCACCCTGAGCCCGTCCACGTTTTCCGGCCTCTCCACCAGCGCCATTGCCGCCTTGACCACCGGAGAGGTGGCCTCCCTCGCGACCGCCCAGATCGCGGCCATGACCACCAACCAAATAGTCGCCTTGACCACGGCGGGAATAAAGGCACTGACCGCCGACCAGTTGGGGGCCTTGAACAACAGCCAGTTGGGCGCCGTTGAAACACGGGATATCGCTGTCCTGACGACCGATCAAGTAGTCGCGCTGTCCACCTCGCAACTGGGGGCTCTGGGAACGGCTCAGGTAGGCGCGCTGAGCACGGCCAATGTCAATGCACTGGGCGTAACCGGCATTGCGGCACTAACCCCCGCAGTCATCGCTGCCCTATCCACCTCCGGTGTAGCGGCGCTGTCGACCGACCAGATCGTGGCGCTGAGTTCAGACCAGGTCGCCGCACTCAAGACCAGCCAGGTCGCCGCACTTCGCAGCGACCAGGTCGCAGCCATCGAGATCGCGGATCTGCCAGCCTTGGCGACCGGCGCCATGGTGGCACTGAGTTCAGCCGCCATAGCAGCCCTGTCGACTGACCAGATAATGGCCTTGTCCACGCAACAGGTTGCGGCCATCGAAACGCGCGACGTGGCGGTCCTGGCTGCCCACCAGGTCGCAGCCTTGGGCACCGCACAGATCGCAGCCTTGGGCTCGGCCCAGGTTGCTGCCTTGAATACCGCCGCGGTGGTTGCGCTGGGCACCGGTGGAATCGGTGCCCTGGCAACCAGCGGCGTGGCGGCTCTGGGCACGGCCAGCGTGGTGGCGCTGACCACCGACCAGGTTGTGGCGCTGAACACGGCACAAATCGCAGCACTCAAGACCAGTCAGATCGCGGCCCTGACCACCGCGCAGGTAGCGGCCATCGAAGCGACGGATCTGGCAGTCCTGGGTACGGCGGCGATCGTGGCACTGAACACAGCCGACTACATGGCCCTCACAACGGAGCAGGTGGCAGCACTGGGTACCAGCCAAATTGCAGCCATTGAGACCCGCGACCTGGCCGTGCTGACCAGCACCCAGGTGGGCTCCATGTCATCCGATCAGGTCAATGCGCTGACTTCCTCCCAACTGACCACGCTCATGGTTTCGGGCGCGCTACCGCTTGCCAGCTTCACGCCAGCGGCCATTGCAGCACTTCCCACCGCCACCGTGGCAATACTGAGTACGGCACAAATCGCGTCGCTGTCCACCGAGCAGCTTGTCGCAATGACCACCGCCCAAATCGTGGCGCTAAGCACCACGGGCATCGGCGCACTGACAACCGAACAAGTGGGTGCACTGGAGACACGGCAAATTGCCGCCATCGAGACACGTGACATTGCCGTGCTGAACACCGACCAGGTCACCGCGCTGAAACCCGCACAAGTGTCCGCACTGGGTACGGCCCAGGTCGGCGCTCTGGGTAGCAGCAATGTGCAGGCCCTGGGCACAGCCGGTATTGCCGCCCTGGGAACCGAAGCCGTTGCGGCGCTGAGTACCGCTGGCATCATAGGACTGAGCACCGACCAGATAGCGGGTTTGAATTCCACGCAGGTTGCAGCCCTCAAAACCAGCCAGGTTGCTGCGCTGAGCACCAACCAGGTGGCCGCAGTGGAAACCGCGGATATTGGCGCGTTGGGGACCGCTGCCATCGTGGCCCTCAGTACCGCGGCGTTCACGGCCCTCTCGACAGATCAGATCAATGCATTGGGTAGCAGCCAGATTGCCGCCATCGAAACACGCGATATTGCCGTCTTGAGTACCGACCAGTTCCTGGCCATGGGCACGACGCAGATCGGCGCACTCTCCACCGCCCAAATGGGCGCCCTGACGACCAACCAGGTAGTCGCGCTGGGCAACGGCGTTGGTTCACTCAGCACAGCCGCCATATCGTCACTCAGTACGTCGGCAATCTCTTCGCTGTTGACCAGCCAGATCGCAGCACTCACGTCCGCGCAGATCGCCGCCTTGAAGACCAACCAGGTGTCGGCCCTCAACACCGATCAGGTTGCTGCCTTTGAAACGGACGATATCTCGGCCCTCAGTACCGCTGCTGTCGTGGCCTTGAGCACTGCGGCATTTTCCGTCTTGAGCACCGACCAGCTCGTCGCATTGAACACCCAACAGGTGGCAGCAATAGAAACCCGCGACCTGGCCGTGCTCAGTACCGACCAGATCGCATCGCTGTCGACGACCCAGTTTGCGGCACTCAAGTCTGCCCAGGTTCAGGCGTTCACCACCGACCAGATCACCGCCCTGGAGACCGCGGACGTGGCGGCACTTGCTACGGCGGCGATTCCCGGATTCAGTACCAACCAGATTGTTGCGCTCTCCACCGATCAGGTGACCGCCATGACGCACTTCCAGGTCGCAGCCCTCAGTGCGGCGCAAAAGAATGCGATGTCCACAGCGCAAATTGTCAGTCTCGATTTGTCGTCGCCCCTGATCCTTGATCTCAATGACAACGGCATTCTTTCGCAGAGCATTGACTCCGGTGTGCGCTTCGATATCTTTGCAACCGGCCAGCAAACTGCAACGGGTTGGGCCGACCCCGGCGACGGATTCCTGGTTTTGGACCGCAACCATGACGGAGTGATCAACGATGGCTCCGAGCTGTTTGGCGATGCAACGCGGCTGACCAATGGGCAAAAGGCCAGCGACGGCTACCAGGCCCTGGCAGAGCTGGACAGCGACCAGGACGGATTCATTGCCTACAACGACCTGAACTTTGCCGATCTGAAAGTCTGGACGGATGCGAATTCCAACGGCGTCACGGATGCCGGTGAACTGCACGCGCTGGCCGACTATGGGATCGTCAATTTTGACCTGCACGCCGTGAGCACGTCCACCCAAGACAATGGAAATACGGTGGGATTGGTCTCCAGCTATCAGACCTACGACAGGCGTACCCACGGCTTGGCCGATGTCTGGTTTGTTACCGAAAAAGACAAGGTGGCTCTGGCGGCAGCCGCACCGGCAGCAGAGCCGACCATCTTGAGCGTGGAGCCCACACCGATGCAACTGGGCGTGTTTGGCTTGGTCGATGCCATGGCGGCGTTTGGGCAAAGCCATACCAACAAGAATTTTGACCTGTACGAAACCGGCGATGGTTCGCCGAAGCTACGAACCGCGGCGGCAGGCTCTGCCTCCACCAGCACCACCAGCCAGTTTGTGCAGGCCCTGAGCCAGTTCGATGCCAATGGCAACCCGGTCGCCGGTCAGTCCACTACGGTGACCGCACTGAGCGCCACCGATCCGAACTCTTCAACGCGCGACACCAACGGCATACTCGCCATCAGCAAAGGCTAGGCGCACTCCCGGCGCCAGGGTGCCGGTCAGGGCGCCCAGCGCACGGTGCCGGTCCAGGCGGTTACCAGCACCACGATACCGAACGCAATGCGGTACCAGGCAAAGCCGACGAAGCTGTGGGTGGCAATAAAGCGCAGCAACCAGCGCACGCACAGCCAGGCACTCAAAAACGACATTACCAGACCCACCGAGAACATGGGCACATCAGCCATCGTGAGCAAGGCACGCTCCTTGTACAGGCTGTAGACACCAGCACCGATCAACGTCGGGATCGCCAGGTAGAACGAAAAATCAGTGGCCGCCTTGCGTGACAGGCCCAGCAGCATGCCGCCGATGATGGTGGCGCCGCTTCGGCTGGTTCCCGGAATCATGGCCAGGCACTGCACCAGCCCGACTTTCAAGGCGTCCTTCCAGGTCATGTCATCGGCGTCTGTCACCCGCACCGCCGTGCCACCCGCTGCCTGGCGCTTCTCAGCCCACAGGATGATGAAGCCGCCCACGATGAAGGTGGTAGCCACCACCACGGGCGTGAAAAGATGCTCCTTGATCACTTTGCCAAACAACAAACCCAACACAACGGCAGGCAAGAACCCGATCAGCACATTCAGCACGAATTGCTGCGCCCGCTTTTGCGTGGGCAGTTCCACCAGCGTGGTCCGGATCTTTTGCCAGTACACCAGAATCACGGCAAAAATGGCCCCGGTCTGGATGGCGATGTCAAACACCTTGGCCTTGTCATCGTCAAAGCCCAATAGGGCACCGGCCAGAATCAGGTGACCGGTACTGGAAATGGGTAGAAATTCGGTCAAGCCCTCGACGATGCCCATGACAACGGCCTTGGTCAGCAATGCAATATCCAACGCAAACTCCAGTAAGAAAATAGGTCTCTAGCCCTCGTATTATCTACACAAACCGCTCACATTTTGATAGCAAATTCCAACAACCTGCACTCGGTAACAAAACGGCCGTTGCAAGGCCTGCAGCCATGGCATACATTGCAACGTCCTGACTTTCACCCATCACCATGCAAACCACCATGCGCCAATCACTGATTGCTTCCCTTTTTCTGCTCACCGCCGTCTCGCAGGCCATTGCACAAACCGAAGAGCAACGCAGCACGCTAGCAGACCAGCAGGAAGTGGCGGTGACCATCTACAACGAAAACCTGGCCCTGATCAAGGACCAGCGCAAGCTGCAGCTCAAGCGCGGCGGGTCCAGCCTGGCGTTTCGCGATGTCAGTGCCCGCATGCGGCCCGAGACCGCACTCATGCGCAGCACCAGCGCGCCCGGCAGCGTGTCGGTGCTGGAGCAGAACTTCGACTTTGACCTGCTGACCCCGCAGAAGCTGCTGGAGAAATATGTGGGACGCACCGTCAGCATCATCCGCACCAACCCGGCCACGGGGGTGGAGACCACCGAACAGGCCCAGGTGCTGTCCGCCAACGCCGGTGTGGTGCTGAAGATTGGCAACCGGATCGAGACCGGCATCCCCGGGCGCATCATCTATGGCGACGTGCCGCCCAACCTGCGGGATCGCCCCACCCTGGTCATGTCGCTGGACAACGCCGGCGCGCAGCAGCAAGACCTGGAACTGAGCTACCTGACCGGCGGCCTGGCGTGGAAGGCCGACTACGTGGTGGAACTCAATGCCACGGAGGACAAGCTCGACATCTCGGGTTGGGTCACGCTGACCAATACCAGCGGCGCCACCTACCGCAATGCCAAGCTGCAGCTGGTGGCCGGGGATGTGAACCAGGTCACGCCTGTGATGCAAGGCGGCGTGCGCGCCATGGCCGCACCCGCGCCCGCGATGGCCAAGGCCAGAAGCGAGATGGTGGAAGAGTCGCTGTTTGAATACCACCTGTACACGCTGACCCGGCCCACCACGATTGCCGAGAACCAGACCAAGCAGGTCTCTCTGCTATCGGCATCCGGCGTGCCGGCGCGCAAGGAACTGCTACTCAAGGGCAATGACTACTACTACCAGAGCAGCTACGGTGAGTTGGGGCAAAAAATCAAGGTAGGGGTCTTTGTGGAGTTTGACAACAAGGAAAGCGCCCAGCTGGGCATGCCCCTGCCCAAGGGCATCATTCGCGTCTACAAAAAAGACAAGGCCGGCAATGCCCAGTTTATCGGCGAAGACCGGGTCGACCACACACCCAAGAACGAAAAGGTGCGCCTCAAGCTCGGTGATGCCTTTGACGTGACCGCCGACAAGAAGCAGACCGACTTCAAGAAGCTGGGCGGAACCAGCAAATACAACTACGTGTTTGAAAGCGGCTATGAGGTGCTGCTGAAAAACGCCAAGAAGGACGCCGTCACCGTCACCGTGCAGGAGCCCATGCCAGGGGACTGGCAGATCCAGTCCGAAAGCCAGCCCCACACCAAGGGCTCCAGCAATACCGCGGTCTGGAAGGTCAGCGTGCCCGCTGAGGGCAGCACCAAGCTGGTCTACCGCGCGCTAGTGCGGTACTAGTCAGCGCATTTCGCGCCGCGCCGGGGGTGTTTCACGCCGGGCACAGCGGCACACGTCGCAAACGGGTTCTCCGCCGGGGTCGGCGCTGGCAAAGTCCAGCCATCGACCAACCACCCCAAAGAGACTCCACCATGATGATGCAGATTTTTTCCCACACACCCAAATGGGTTTTCGTATTGTTTGCCGCCCTGCTGTGGCTGGGCCTGCAGCAGATGCTGCCCCGCCGTGTCGGCCTGAACCGCGCCACGCTGCTGCCGCTGGCCATGGCCGGCCTGTCACTGTACGGCGTGGCATCCGCCTTTGGTGACCTGCCCATCGCCCTGCTGGGCTGGCTGGCTGGCACGGCGGTGGCGTTCATCACGACGCTGCAACTGCAGTCCAACGCCGGCATCAATTTCGACGCGACCAATCGGCGCTTCCAGATGCCCGGAAGCGCCGTGCCGCTGACCTTGTTCATGGGCATCTTCATCACCAAGTACGCCGTGGGTATCAGCATCGGCATGCAGGCCAGCCTGGCACGTGACGTCAACTTCGCACTGGCCGTCAGCACCCTGTACGGCGCCTTCAGCGGCATCTTCCTGGCCCGTGCCGCCCGCCTGTGGCACATGGCCCTGCAACAGACCAACGCCTTGCAGGTCGCCTGAAAGCAGATACCGGCTCCCCTAGAATGGACCGCACCATGACCACCAACAACACCTCTATGACCCCTGAAGAGATTGACCGCCTGGCACGCAAACGAGCCGGCGCCAAGCTGGGCTGGTTCTTCCACGCGGCGGTCTACGTCATCGTCAACCTGTTTGTGTTTGGCATGTCGCACTATGCGTTTGGCAACCGGTCCTGGTCGGTCTTTCCCCTGCTGGGGTGGGGCCTGGGTCTGGCGTTGCACGGAGCATCGGTCTGGCTGATCGGTGCCGGCGGCGAGTTGCGGGAACGCATGGTGCAAAAGGAACGTGATCGCCTGCAGCGCGACCAAGACCGGCGCAACGGGTCATGAAAATCGACTGGCTCGACAAGCTGCGCCATTTCCTGCAGGCCACGGCGTTTTGCCTGGCCATCGCAGGCTTGCACCTGGCATTCAAGCCGAACATGTCCTACGACATTCCGCTGGTCTATTCCCTGAGCATTGGCCTGACCAGCTGGTTGATCATCGATTTTGGTGCGCAGTTGTTCACTTCCGCACGGGAAAGTGGCTGGCCCCAAGGGATCTGGGGCAAGCTTTTGCCGATAACCGGGATTGGGCTGGGTTACGCCATCGGCACGTCCATAGCCGACTGGTGGTTTGGCTGGTCAACCTGGGCCGGTGCTTCGCGTCAGCAGCTCTTCTTGTCCGCGCTAATTTCAGCGGTGATTGGAACCATCGTCACGTACTACTTCTACAGCCGGGGCAAAAGTGAGCATCTGGAGAAAAAGGTCAACGAGGCCACGCGCCTGGCGACCGAGGCCCGGCTCAAACTGCTGGAAACCCAGCTGGAGCCGCACATGCTGTTCAACACGCTGGCCAACCTGCGCGTACTCATTGGAACCGACCCCCAGCGCGCACAAGACATGCTGGACCGCGTGGTGGCCTATCTGCGCGCCACGCTCAGTGCGTCACGCGCCAGCAACCACCCGCTGGCGCGCGAGTTTGACCGGCTGCGCGACTACCTGGAACTGATGTCCGTTCGCATGGGCCCCCGTATGCACTATGTGCTCGACCTACCGCCCGACCTGGCCGAGCAAAGTGTGCCGACCCTGCTGTTGCAACCCCTGGTCGAAAACAGCATCAAGCATGGACTCGAGCCCAAGGTGGAGGGCGGCACCATCACCGTGCGTGCACTGCGCGATGGCCAACGGTTGACCTTGCAGGTCAGTGACACCGGTGTTGGTTTTGACGACGACACTGCGCTGGCTGACGGCTTCGGACTGGCGCAAGTGCGCGAGCGCCTGAGCGCCGTCTATGCCGAGCGGGGCTCGGTGGAGCAGACGTCCACGCCGGGGCAGGGAACGACCATTTTGTTGCATCTGCCTTTGACCTGACCTCCACTGAAGACGCCATGAACACACCCACCGCCCTGATCGCCGAAGACGAACACCTGCTGGCCCAGGCCCTGCAGGCCGACCTGGCCCGCGCATGGCCCGCGCTAAAGGTGCTGGCAACCGTGGGCGATGGCGCGTCTGCCGTCCAACAGGCATTGGCACTGCAACCCGACGTGCTGTTCTTCGACATCCGCATGCCCGGCATGAGCGGCCTGGAGGCCGCTGCAGAACTCGCCGAGCAATGGCCCACCAGTGGTCCACAGGCGCGAGCATTCCCCGCACTGGTGTTTGTGACGGCGTACGACCAGTACGCTGTGCAGGCGTTTGAAGCGCAGGCCGTGGACTACCTGCTCAAGCCCGTACAGGCGGCCCGCCTCCAGAAGACCATAGAAAAACTGCAGCTAGCCCTCGCCAAACCTGAGACACCCGCTATCAATTTCGAAGCAACCCTGGGGCAACTGCGGGGCTTGCTGGCCGGCGCAGCGGCTCCAGCAGCGACCACCGCTACACCCCTGCGCGTGATCCAGGCCAGCGTCGGCACCACCATCCGCATGGTCCCGGTGGACGACGTGCTGTGCTTTGAAGCCGCAGACAAATATGTGCGGGTGTTGACGGCCGAGCGTGAATACCTGATCCGTACACCGCTGAAAGAACTGCAGGAGCAGATTGACGCCTCGGTGTTCTGGCAAATCCACCGTGGCACGGTGGTGCGGGCATTGGCCATCGAGGCGGTGACCCGTGACGAAACCGGCAAGGTCTCCCTGAACCTGCACGGACTCAAGGAAAGGTTTGTGGTCAGTCGCCTCTACACCCACCTGTTCAAAGCCATGTAGTGGTTTGCGTCGGCTTGCACAGGCCGACCTTGCGCACTACGATACCGCCCACTACGCGTTCACTTGGAAATCAAAGATGGCGATTCAATACACCTCGGTTGCAAACTACCTGCCCGAAAGCAAGATGCGGCTGTACCCCACCCGTGTCATCAACGTGATTGGCGGTCCGGGGTGTGAAAAATCGGTGATCACATCGGCCATCGTGCTGTTCATGAAGTTGCGTGAGAAGACTGTCGAAGTGATACCCGACTTTGCCAAATCGCTGGTGTGGCAACAGAACTTTGAAGTCCTCAAAAACCAGTACTTCATTGCCCAGCGCCAGTACGAAATGCTCAGCTTGCTGGACGGCCAGATCCAGTTTCTGATCACCGAATGCTCATTGCCCCAGGTGCTGTACTACAACGAAAACTACCTCGACAACATCTGCGACATCAGCAAGACACGCACCCAGATCCTGGACTGGTACAACCAGTGCAACAACATCAATATTCTGGTCGCGCGCGGGGATCGCAAGTACATTCGCACCGGGCGTTTTCAGGACGAAGACCAGGCCCGCGACGTTGACCGTGGTCTGATTGAACTGATGGACCGTGAAGCCCTGCCCTACACCACACTGCCCCCCCAGGTAGAGGCCATCAACGCGTTTGCAGAAACCCTGCTGGAGTAGCGTCAGCGAGGACGCAGCCCCACCGGCACGTACCGGCTCAGCCGTGCATTGATGACCGCTTCATTGCGCTGCCACAACACGCCCAGCCACACCACACCAAGGCCCAAGAGGGTCAGTGCAAACGGGAACATCAGGCTGTCCTTGAATACCTGGTGCGACAAGTAGCCCAGGTACCCGGCTATGCCCAGCGCGCCCAAAACGGTAAACACCCGCCGCCCAATGGCCGCCCCAAGCAGAACCAGCGCCACGTTGATCAGGGCATATACCAGCTTGCCCCATTACAGATTCGAATCGCGCAGGCTCAGGCCACACCAGAACATGATGGCGCCAAACACATACAACCAGAAGGCGTAGTCCTGCCGCCACTGGAGTTCGCGGGATCGGCGGCTGCGCGCGTCGACCCACATGGCCACTCCGCACGTGGCGATGCCAAACACGAGTGAGACGTCGCGCATGAACTTCCAGTCCCAGCCCTCGTTTTGCATTAGCCCGTTGGCCACATCCATGCTCAGGTACCACACCGTCACCGCAACCGGCATGACCATGAACGGCATGCGGTAGCGCCACAGCATCACCAAACCGGCGGCCAGCGTTGCAAACTCCAGCGTCATCCAGCGCCAATTGATGTGCGTGTGGTACGCCGAATAACTGCTTGGGCCGCCAGACGGCCACAGCCCCATCAGGCTTTGCACACACCACACCACCAGCGGCACTAGGCACACCGCCAAAGTGGCCAGAATGCCCGCGGGCACTGGCAGCCCCTTAGCCTTGAAGTGGTCCGCCACCTTCAGACAGGCAAATGCATAGGCCAACCCAATGGCCAGCAGGCCCGCCGCGCCCATGGCCTGAAAGCCCAGCGTCATGAACAGGGTCATGGCACCAATCGCCACCATGCCGCCAAAGTAATACAACACGTTCACAAAGCTGAAGCCAGGCCCGCTGCGAGGAAATGCACCAATCTGCTGCTCCGGCGCAGACCCTTTGCCCGGCGCGTTGAAACTTGCCCACAATGTCTGAGCCTGAGCCTGGGAAATGGTGCCCGCGGAAACTGCATTCTGTAGGTCTTGCCAGCGCAACGGCACCGTGGCGGTGCCGGACTGGTGCATGTCAGTATTGGTCATGGGTCGAAAAGGTATCACAACGCACGATCCCGGGCTTAATAAGTACAGCTAATATTTCATTAGCCCTTTCAATAAGTAGGTCATATTGGTAGCATCCCTATGCAATCGGTCTATCAGATGCGCTATCGTGTAGGAAGTGGCACTTTGTGTTCACATCTTCTTTTTACTGGAGAAAATATGCTGTTGAAGTTGAATGTTGTTGCGGCTGCGGTCGTTGCCCTGTCTGCCGGTTTTGCGTCTGCTCAAGCCGTGGTCACCATTGCCCACGTTGGCCCAACCAGCGGTGCTATTGCCCACCTGGGTAAAGACAATGAAAACGGCGCCAAGATGGCCGTTGAAGAACTGAATGCAGCTGGTGTCACCATCGGCGGCAACAAGGTCACCCTGAAGCTGATGACCGAAGACGACGCTGCTGATCCAAAGCAAGGCACTGCAGTCGCTCAAAAGCTGGCTGACGCCAAAGTTGCTGGCGTGGTCGGTCACCTGAACTCTGGCACTACCATCCCCGCTTCGCGCATTTACAGCGACGCTGGCATTCCCCAGATTTCTCCTTCTGCTACCAACCCCAAGTACACCCGCCAAGGCTTCAAGACCGCTTTCCGTCTGGTCGCGGATGACGTGCATTTGGGCAGCACCCTGGGCAAGTACGCTGTCAAAGAACTCAAGGGCAAAGCCATTGCCGTGATCGATGACCGTACCGCTTACGGCCAAGGCGTGGCACAAGAGTTCACAAAGGCGGTTGAAGCTGCCGGCGGTACCGTGGTGGCAAAAGAGTTCACCACCGACAAAGCAACCGACTTCAACTCCATCTTGACCACCATCAAGGGCAAGAAGGCTGACGTCGTGTTCTTCGGCGGTATGGACGCTGTCGCCGGCCCCATGCTGCGCCAGATGAAATCCCTGGGCATCAATGCCAAGTTCATGGGCGGTGACGGCATCTGCTCTACAGAACTGGTCAAGCTCGGTGGCGACGCTATTGCTGACAGCCAAGTCTATTGCGCTGAAGCCGGTGGCGTTGAAGGCCAGGCCAAAGCTGGCATGGAAAAGTTCAAGACTGCTTACAAGGCCAAGTTTGGTACCGAAGTGCAGGTCTACGCACCCTACGTGTATGACGGCGTGAAGGTCATGGTTGCTGCCATGGTCAAAGCTGGTTCTTCTGACCCAGCCAAGTACCTGCCCGTGCTGGCTGCTACCAAAGACTACGCTGGCGTAACCGGCCCCATCACGTTTGACGAAAAAGGCGACATCAAGAATGGCGCTTTGACTCTGAAAACCATCAAGGGCGGCAAGCTGACCGACATCGCTGTTATTCGTTAATAGCTGTCACTTTGTTGGCGGCTACTGTCGCCAGCTACAGGGCGCACCTCCACGGTGCGCCTTTTTTTTTGGCCTCGCAGCTGACGGGCGGTTGCCCCGCCACGCCAAACGGCATTGGATAAAACGCCGCGTTGCACGAAACTGAACCCAGTGGGAGGTTGTGCTTAACAGGAGTATCCGTGTATGGACGCTGTCAGTTTTTTACCCGGCGATTCGCAGGCCAACCCGGACATTCTGGCCGCCATCATCCGCGCCAGCGAAACCTATTCCATCGTCGCCTCGCAAGACATTGTCGATGTGCGCGGCCTCAAGCTCTGGGCCAAGGGCCTGCCCGTATCCGCCGCGCTGCAGCAGCGCCTGCTGGAGCGCAAACTGCGCAACCCCATCGAATCCTGCCTGATGGTCGAAGACGGCGTCACGCCGTTCTACCTGCTGGAGCAGCTGAACGCCTTTCTGGACAGCAAGCACAGCATGGCGCAGGCACTGTTCCCCAGCGCGGTGCAGCTGCAAAAGCAGCTCAAGCAACTGCCCCTGCATTCGGTCGCGCAGTTGCTGCTCACCACCGCGCTGGCCACCCGCCCGGACTCCATTGCCCACGCCGTGCAGTCCATGGCGCTGGCCGGTGGCATGGCCATGGCCCAGAACTCACCCGTCGACGTGCGCCTGGCCATGCTCGGCGGCCTGTTGCATGACATTGGCGAGGCTTACATCCAGGCCCAATACCTGGACGGCCAGGAGCCGCTGGACCTGCTGGGCCACAAACACATGATGGTGCACCCCCGCATCGCCCAACTGCTGCTGAGCTCCACCACCGACTACCCCGCCACCCTGTGCCGCGCCATTGGCGAACACCATGAGCGGCAGAACGGCTCGGGCTTCCCGGCGCGCCTGGGCGGCGACGCCATCTCGCCACTGGGCATGCTGCTGGCCGCGGTCGAAACCACCATGAGCCTGGCCCCCGCTCCCAACGCGCCGCTGACCCGCGCCAGCTTTGCGCTGCGTGTTGTCCCTGGCGAATACCCCGATCGCTTCAGCAGCGTGGTCTTCAACATGGCGCGCAACGCCAACGAGCAGGTGCCCACCAACATCCGCATTCCCGCCGCCGGGGCCCTGCACCACATCAACACCACGCTACAGGCCGCCCAGCAAACCGCGCGGGCGTTGCAGTCCAACGTCGGCACCAAAGAGCGCAAAGCCATCGTGCAACTGGCGCTGGACCGCATCGCCCGCCTGCGCCAGGCCTGGAACGCGCTGGGCGTGTGGGGCCTGAGCCCAGAGCAGCTCACCCCCGAAGACCATTTTGAAATGGACCTGGCCGGCGTCGAGCTGAACCAGCGCCTGTATGAGCTACAACGCGAATGCATGCTGCTGGCCGAAAACCTGACCCAGGCAGAAAAGGCCGAACTATCCCCCATCTGGGCCGATTTGAAGATTAAGCACGCCTAAAATCAGTCGGATGAGCAATCCGACCCCCACCAACAGCACAACCGCCGCCCCTGCGGCCAGCGAAGCCCCCAAACTGAGCAACTTCCTGCGCCAGATCATCGAAAACGATCTGGAAAAAGGCACCTACGCCGCTCGCAAATGGGCGGGTAGCCCCGGTGACGCCGCGCACCACGCCGCGGGCCAGCCAGACCCCGCCAAAATCCGCACCCGCTTTCCGCCCGAGCCCAACGGCTACCTGCACATCGGCCACGCCAAAAGCATTTGCATCAACTTTGGCCTGGCGCGCGACTACGGCGGCGTGTGCCACCTGCGCTTTGACGACACCAACCCGGAGAAGGAAGACATGGAATATGTCACCTCCATCCGCGACGCCATCAAGTGGCTGGGCTTTGACTGGAACGGCAGCGCCAGCGCCGAGCCCTACCAGGCCAGCGACTACTTTAGCTTCATGTACCGCGCGGCGGAGTATTTGATTGAAGCCGGCCACGCCTACGTGGACGAGCAAACCGTGGAGCAAATCCGCCTGAACCGGGGCGACTTTGGCAAGCCCGGCGTCAACAGCCCCTTCCGTGCCCGCACACCCGCTGAAAACCTGGCCCGCTTTCGCGAAATGCGCGACGGCAAACATGAAGACGGCGCCATGGTGCTGCGCGCCAAGATCGACATGGCCAGCCCCAACATCAACATGCGCGACCC
>CAINUX010000029.1 GCA_903853895.1 uncultured beta proteobacterium
ACCGCAGAGCGATACAAGCTGCTGGCGCCGGATGCCCCTGGGCGCCAGCCTGGACTACAGTTACCGGAATACGCAGTTTTCTCCGGCGACAACGTGCGCCAAGACGAAGAGGGATTTCTCTACTTCATTGGCAGGCGCGACGAAATGATAAAGACGTCGGGTTACCGCGTCAGCCCGACCGAAGTAGAAGAAGTGCTGTATGCGACCCGCATGGTCGGTGAGTGCGTGGCCTTTGGTGTGGACCACGATGTGCTAGGGCATGCTATACAAGTGATAGCTACTCCGATAGATTCCACGAGGGCTATCGATCTAATTTCCTTGTACTCCGAGTGCAAGGCCAGGATGCCGGCGTACATGGTGCCCGCCCATATCGACGTGCGCAACGGGCCCCTACCGCGTAATCCGAATGGCAAGATCGACCGCAAACTGCTGGCCACCGAGTGGGCCGAGCGAGGAAACGCATGAGCACTTCTGAAAATCCACGGCCAACACCCGTGCATGCTGCCATGGAGCAGTTCCCGGTCGTGGGCCGTGAATTACAAGTCGGGGGCATGCCCCTGTCGCGGTTGGCACAGCGGGTTGGGCAGACCCCGTTTTATGCTTATGACCGTGGGCTGCTGCGTGCGCGTGTGCTGGAACTGCGGAACGTGCTTCCCAAATCGGTAAAACTGCATTACGCCATGAAGGCCAACCCGATGCCCGCTTTGGTCGGGTTTATGGCCGGATTGGTAGACGGCATTGATGTGGCATCGGCCGGCGAGTTGCAGGTCGCGCTCAACGCAGGTGCCAACCCGCTGGAGGTGAGCTTTGCCGGGCCGGGCAAGAAGACGACGGAGTTGCGACAGGCGGTGGCGACCGGGGTCCTGGTCAACATCGAGTCATTTCGGGAAGTGACCGAATTAGCAGGTATCTCCGCTGAGCTGGGCTTGCCAGCGCGGGTGGCGGTTCGGGTGAACCCCGACTTTGAGCTCAAGGGCTCAGGCATGAAGATGGGTGGCGGTCCCAAGCAGTTTGGTGTGGACGTGGAACAAATGCCAGAGTTGATGGCACTGATTGGCAGCAGCGGCGTACAGTTTGAAGGCTTTCATTTGTTTGCGGGCTCACAAAACCTTAGGGCCGAGTCAATTTGTGACGCGCAGCAGAAATCCTACGAACTGGCCCTGCGCCTGTCCGATTTGGCACCGACACCCGTGCGTTTTCTAAATTTGGGGGGCGGTTTCGGCATACCGTACTTCCCAGGTGAACAGCGGCTGGACCTGACCTCTGTGGGTCACAACCTGGCCGACATTTGTCAGCGTGCGGCTAACGACATGCCTGAAGCAGGCATTGTGATCGAGCTCGGACGGTACCTTGTTGGTGAGGCCGGCATTTACGTGGCAAAAGTGGTGGACCGGAAGGTGTCACGTGGACAAGTCTTCCTGGTGACAGACGGCGGCCTGCATCACCATTTGTCAGCGTCTGGAAACTTCGGGCAGGTGGTGCGAAAAAACTATCCGGTAACCGTCGGCAACCGAGCAGATGCTACGGACCTGGAAACGGCGTCTGTGGTGGGGCCCTTGTGCACGCCTCTGGACCTGCTGGCAGACCGCATGAGATTACCAATCGCGCAGGTTGGCGATCTGGTGGTGGTGTACCAGTCTGGAGCCTACGGCGCCAGTGCCAGTCCGCACGCTTTTTTGGGGCACCCCCCCTGCGTGGAAGTGCTGGTGTAGGCTTTGGCCCCACTATCGGTTACGGGTTTGTTGCTGGCGACCGTCAGCACAGCGGCCGGAATCACGCTGGCGTTGAACCACCCACTGTGCCCCTTGGGAATGCTCGTATTGCTTTGGTGCTTGGTAGTACTGGAGTTCGGGGTACCTGGCGCTTGGCTGCTACTGGTTCCAGCTTGCTTACCCTTCATGAACTTTTCCATCTGGACTGGCTGGATAGTGTTTGAAGAACTGGACATCGTCCTGTTGGCCGTGCTTGCGGGAGGATATGGGCGGTGGGCGTGGATTCGCGATGGTGCAAGCCCCACCGCGAATCCACACTGGGGGTTAAAGCACGCTCTGTGGTGCGCATTGGCTGTGACCGGTTTAGTGGCCCTGTCGCGTGGCTTGACTGATGCAGGCGGATGGGCCTTCGACTGGTTTGCCGGGTACGACCACGCGCTTAACAGTGTCAGGGTGTTCAAGAGCGTCGGGTTCGCCCTGCTGCTTTGGCCGCTTTTGATTCAGCAGCTTCGAGAGAACTCTGTGCTGGCGCATCGTCGCTTTGCTTGGGGAATGGTGATCGGGCTCGCTTGCGTAAGTCTGTCAGTCATGTGGGAGCGCGCGGGTTCTGTGGGACTCTGGAATTTCTCGTCCAACTACCGAACAGTTGCACTGTTCTGGGAGATGCACGTGGGAGGAGCCGCCATTGACGCCTATTTGGCAATGGCAGTTCCGTTTTCGGTCTGGGCTCTCATGACCGCCAAACGCCCCAATCTTTGGGCTGCCGCCGCTTCATTGATATTGGTGGTGGGGTACGCCTGTTTGACTACGTTTTCGCGGGGGGTCTACCTTGCGGTGCTTTCCGCTCTGGTGTTGCTGGCGTATCTGGTGCATAGATTGGCCCACGGTGCAAAGCCGACGGGAGTTCAATGGCGCTCTTTGGGTGGTGTTGCGCTGGTGATCTTGCTGGGTATGGAGGTATTGGCCGTGCTGGGTGGTGGCTCGTTCATGCAAGAACGCATCGCCAAATCTGGCCAGGATATGGACAGCCGGATCAAGCATTGGCAGCACGGCGTAGAACTGCTGCACAGCACGCCAGACTGGTGGCTGGGCAGGGGCTTGGGTCGATTGCCTGCGAACTACTCCACTGCTGTCGAAGGAGAAAACTTTTCCGGTGATGCCAGTTTGCGCGCCGAAGACGTGGACGGCGCTGATTCCAATCGCTTTGTACGGCTGCGCACGCCCCTCAATTTGGACGACCTTCCAGGTCGGTATGCCCTCACCCAGCGAGTCGAACTGCTGAGTGACAGCAATGTATTTCTCAAGATGGATGTTCGCGTGCAAGACCCAACTGAACTGACCGTGCAACTGTGCCAGCGCCATTTGTTGTACGACCGTTACTGCAAAGGAGCTATCGTTCACGTCGCACCGCGCGAAGGTACCTGGCAAAGCCTGGAAATTCCACTCCGGGGTCAATCGCTGGTTTCCGATCCCCGGATTCCATCCAGGATGCTGACGTTCGGGATTTCCGTGGACACACCAGGAGCCGAAGTCGACATCGACAACCTGCGACTAGTCGGTGCAGCCGGGCAGGAATTGCTGGAGAACGGAAGCTTTTCCCATCAGTTGAAACAGTGGTTTCCCGCTGCACAGTCCTATTTCGTTCCCTGGCATATCGACAACCTGTATCTGGAAGTGCTGATTGAACGGGGTTGGCTCGGAGGACTTGCGTTGGGTACGCTTATTGCATGGGCGCTTGCGTGTACTGTGTGGGCGCCCATATCGGCAAGCCCCATGTCCGCCTACTTGGCGTCGGGTCTATTGGGGGCACTGGTTGTGGGGATGGTGAGCAGTTTCCTAGATGTACCGCGGGTCGCATTGATCTTCTACCTGTTACCAATGATGCTGATCGGATGCAAAAATCGAACGATAAAATGAATTCGAAACTACTGATCAACGGACCGTGAAGGCTGGTTTAATAGACAAAACATCAGACACTGCGCAAGGGTACTGACAACGGGAGGTATTAATTGATCAAGATATACGGGCACTACTTCAATCGGCGAAC